>JARKQP010000167.1 GCA_029974875.1 Mobilitalea sp. | reverse complement strand
GATTCCCCCAAACATCTCAATAATAACGGAGACCACACCTTGAGCCCTAAATACATGATACATAAAGAAGTATGATCCTGTCAGCACCAAAAAGCCTATAGCAAGAGCCATCGGAAAAACATACCTGTGGTCATAAGTCGGCGCTGCCTGATAAGCCATAGTCGCAACTAAAAACCCAAAGAAGGTCAGGGGACCAACCAGAGAGGTTGAGATTGACATCAGGACAGAGACTAAGATAAGCGTATATATTACGCCAAATTGATGGTTCACTCCCAAAGAAGTGCTGGTGCTCTTTCCAAGGGACAGGACATTTAGTTTTTTAGAATAAGCAAGGATAAGTATTGCGGCAATTATTACGATTGGAATTGCAACAGGAAAGTACTCAGCATCCGCATTATTGACAGAACCAAACAATCTTGCCTGTAAAACATCAAACTCAGAGGGCGCTAAAAGCTTTCTCATAAAAGTGGATACAGACCTCAGCCCGGTCCCAATAATAACCCCGACTAAAAGCATAAGCTGTAGGTTTCCATACTTTCCAGAAAGCAACCATCCATAAAGCATCAAACACATCAAGACCATAACAGTAACTTGAAACAGAAATGATCCAATACCGCTGAATTGTAGAAATACACCAGCACCAAAGAAAAACATTGTACTGGTATGTATTGCCCCGTAAAGCGCTTCAAACCCTAAAAGGGAAGGAGTTATAATCCTATTATTCGTACTCGACTGGAAAGCAACGGTAGCCAAGCTCTGGCAAATTACAGAGATAAGCATTGCACCAAGAGCTACCAGCCTTCTTTTAACAACCGGGATAAAGGAAGGGGAATCCACCGGAACAGGATTGTTATAAACCAAAAGTCCGTAGGAAGCAAGAATACCTAAAGCAATCAATGTTATCAGCAAAATCCAATAACGTTTTTCTTCCTTCTTAGAACGAAAAGCTCTGGCTGATCTGTTTTTATGGTCAAGGCCGGTATCAATTCCGACATTATCCCTATTACTATATATAAATTTACTCATCTTAGCTTCCTTTGCTTCAATAAGATAATAATAAATACAACCGCTCCCACAGTTCCAAGTATCAAAGAGACGGGGACTTCAAAAGGCATGATAATGGTACGGGAAATAATGTCGCAAAGAGTGATAGCGCCCATTCCTAATACACATACCCAAGGTAGGTTGCTCTTAAGGTCATCGCCCCTATACATGGAAACAATATTAGGTACAATTAACCCTAAAAAAGGTAGGTTCCCGATAACAGCCGCGACAATTCCAACTGCAATAGAAATCAGTCCGGTGCCCAAAATAACGATCTTATTATAATTTACGCCAAGGCTTGTCGCCACATCTTCGCCTAATCCGGCTAACGTCAATCTATCCGCATAAATAAAAATAATAATATTAACTATCACAATTAGCCACAAATATTCATACCGCCCAATTTGAACCGGTGCAAAGGAACCTACAAACCAGGTTTCAATATTTTGCGTCATTTGAAAAACTAGTCCAACAAAAGTAGAAATTGCGGAAATGACTGCTCCAAGCATCATTCCTATAATTGGCACAATTAAAGACGAGCGGAGCTTCACCCTTCTTAAAAACAAAAAGAAAATCATAGTGCCTATAAAAGAAAAAATAATTGCACCGGTCATTCTTAGCACTAACGTTGGTGCAGGAAATGCCAAATAAACAAAAACAAGTCCCAAGCCGGCCCATTCAATTGTTCCTGTTGTGGTAGGTTCAACTAAACGATTCTGTGTAATAAGCTGCGTCACTAGTCCAGACATTGACATTGCCGCACCGGTAAGCATGAGTGCCGCTGTTCTCGGAACACGGGTTATGAAAAACATACTTATTCCATCTTCTTGTCCCCGTATATCATAAACTCCAGTAAACAGCGATATAATCCCTAAAATAAAAACAACAATAATTGCTAATATAAAAGGTTTTGTCCATATTTGATTATATTTAAAATGCTGGGGCTGAGAACTCTCAGCCCCTGTTATTTTTTGTATTGTATTTTTTGGCATTTTAGTATACGTCCCTTATGCTACTTGCCTAAAGCGCTTGCAAGGTCTTCAAATAACTCCAGATAAGTTTGTATGGATTCGTTTGTATATGTATCGTTTGGCGCATAAACGATCTGTCCTTTGGTAACGGCAGTCGTATTTTGAAGGGCAGGCGAATTATTGATGACATCCTGGGCAGGAACCGCATCTTCCATAGAAGATATTGCCGCATCGCGATCCAGTACGAAAATCCAATCAGGATTACTTTGTGCAATCGCTTCAACAGAAATATCATCCCCTTGATGATCTGAAGTAGCACCGTCAACCTCTAACGCCGAAACCCATCCGAAAATTTCATACATCGGACCCCAAACACGTCCGGAACGGGGAGCAGAAAAACCAATCTCTCCACCGGAAACAACGACACTCATAACCGTATCTGTTCCATTATACGCAGCTTTCGCATCTGTGATAGCTTTTTCAAAATCAGCTACCAACTGTGCAGCCTCTTCATTTTTATCAAAAATCTGTCCCAAAACAAGTGTAGCATCCTTAAGTCCATTTACTAAGTTATCTCCGGGTGCATCAGCTTCCACGGAAACATCAAAATTAAGGTTAATCACGGCTGCATTTGGCACCAACGCTTTTATATCTTCATAATAGCTGGCAAACCTTTGGCCGACAATAACAAGCTCAGGGTTTACAGCTGCTATAATCTCAAGATTTGGTTCACTATGGTTTCCGATGTCTTGGACAGAGGCGTCACTTACATAGGGTGAATCCGCAGGCATTACCCCCTTAGGAACCGCCGCCAATTGAATCCCCCAATCAGATAAGGTTTCAAAGGTCCTATTATCCAAAGCCACTACATTTTGGGGATTTACAGGAACAGTAACCGTTCCATAAATATCTGTGACCTCAACTGTTCCAGCGTCATCCGGCCCACCCGCCGGCTGGCTGGGTTCAGAAGCGACGGGAGTAACTGCCTGCTGGCCAGCTTCCTCCTTTGAAGCTGAATTTGTACAACCCGTTAACAATAAAGCAAAAACTGCTATAGAAACAGTTAATTTCGGTAAAATGAACTTTCTCATGTATATCCTCCTAAATATGTTGTGATAGGAAAGCAAATTATTGAAGTTAATTGCTATATTCCTATAACCAACCTAAGGCTGGCTGTTAAAGGCTACATTGTTGTATCTTTGTAAAAATCATCACCCTTTCTATCATAAAATATAATGCAGAATTACGCTCTGCCTATGGTTAGTATCACCTAACCTTTGGTTAAAAAATAAGTTAGTTTTCACTAACTCTTTTGTGAGTTTACCATAACAACCAATCATTGTCAACAGTTATCCCATAAATTGTTGGGCTACAAATTGGTAATCTTTTTCCATGAGACATAAAAAGGAGGATATATAGCTGGCATTAAAATTAGCATAAGTTTGAATATGAGGTTAGGTGTATCTGCTTCCAAATCAAGGGTTCCGGAGTTTATATTAACATCCGGAACCCTTGATTTTTATGCATATGAAGCGCTCAGCCCCAAGTACGTATTTGGCTTTTTCAACCTATCCGACAATTTGGACTTTTTTTACTGCTTCTAAACTTATTTTATTAATTCTGGCAATTTGTTCTTCAACAACTTCATAACGGGCTGCCATAGCTGAGCTGTTATCCACATAGGCGCCCTTTTTCTTAGGTGAAATATATAGATACATGCCATGGGTAAGCAATCCGTCCTTATATGGCATTAAATCAATTTCCCATGCCGCCCCATTGCAGAAATTATCATGAAACATTTCACCATTGATAAACGCATAACCTACATCGCCTTCATACTCTACCTTTAATAACAGCTGCTTTAATCCTTCAAAATCCTCCGGTTGAAAATTAATGACAGCCCTTGCATTTACGACTTTGGTCGAGGTTAACGGACTTCCTACCACCGGACGCTTTAGCTCTGTATCCTGATCACTATTTATGGTACTGCAGTTTTTCACAGTATACCCGAATTATTTATCTTCTTTATAGGAAGCAAACTGTTTAAATATTCCGTCAAATTTTTCAATATGCAGTTTCTTATCATTTGCAATTAATTCATCCTCTTCCGCCGGGAAAATGCGGATAGCGATCTCTTCTCCTACCGGATATTCCAATTCCAGGCTGCCGTCCTTCACAAATGCCGGACAGTCGGATAATATTATCCTTCTCTCCCCTTTCCACTCTGCCTGCCATAGCTTTAAGGAATCTGCCTCTGTCAATGTACAAATGATATAAGTTTTTCCGTCTTCCCCCTGGAACGAGAAGGAGCATACACCGCTGTTATCTTCTAATGTTATCTTCTTTCCGTCCATTATACAGCCAGCCGGATTATCAGCCCGCAATTCCTGGTCAAATACATATTCGCTTCTCATTCCCGGTACCCTGGTAAAGAAATAATATTCTCCATCAGGTCTTGTGATCCTGGTAATTAACTGGGTTGTCGCATATGACATGCGTATGTTGCCAAACTCAAACCAAACCGGTAGTATAGCGTATGTTTCTTTATTTAAATCAAGTGTTCCCTGCTCCGGTATTCTGACTGTTCCTAAATCCGTCCCAACCTTAATAGCAAATTCCTTTTGATCAATTCCGCATACATGATCCTGGTAATTATTGATAAATACAAAGCCTTTTCCTTTTTCATCGATTCTGGCCACATATCGCAGCGTCTCAACGTCTTCCGGAACTTGGGTAATTGCTTCTTTCGATAAAACCGTCTTTGTTGCCGTCATCTCCGCCTCAAACTCTTTATATAACAAATGCTGCAGCTTCAACTGATGAAAGGATTTACGTACCTGGCCAAATTCCCCAAGTGCCGCCTGATAGTCATAAGAAAACTTAGGAACCGCGCATTCATTTAAATATGGGACTTTTTTTCCCTTCGGATGGGTTCCTCCATGGTACATATAATAGCCCAGGAAGTTACAGCCGCTTCCTACCTTAACCTGTGCTAAAGCACCAACACTTTCATAAGGGAGCTGGAAACGGTAAGGATAATATACATTCATGCCGCCGCCCATTTCGCAGCAGGCATACGGAAAATCTTCAGCGTTATATTCCGGATCAAAATTATAATACTTAGGTGCCGTATTACAATGAAAATCCCCATAAAGATATTCCGCTGTGGCCGGATGTTCTTTTAATTTTCCATCATAGAACATCCATGGCCGGAAAGCATATCCTCCCCATAGCGGAAACACCGTATCCACCGGTGCACAAGCGCCGCCCCATGCTGTCGCTGTATACAGCGGTACATCAAATCCTGACTCTATTGCCAGTTTCTTCAAGGTCTTCATATGGTTGATTCCGTCTTTTCCACTGACAACCCATTCCTTACTATTTTCCGTTGTCATTTCCCAGGGGCAGGAAGCATGCTCATGTTCATTTTCCAATTGTACTCCGATAACCGAACCCCCATCTTTAAATAGCAGTCCATCTACCTGATTGTATATCTCTTCAAAAAAACGCTTTGTATATCTCAAATAGTTTTCATCATCACACCGAATATCAAAAGGTCTTCCGAACATCCAATCCGGATATCCCCCATTTCTGCACTCTCCGTGAGAAAAAGGCCCAATCCGTAAAATGATATGCATTGAGTTCTTTTTACATAATTCAACAAACCTTCTGAGGTTTTTATTTCCGCTCCAATCAAACTGACCTTCCATTTCCTCATGGTGAATCCAGAATATATAGCTTGCTATGATATTCAATCCACCCATTTTCATCTTTATAATTTCATCTTCCCAAAGCTTTTCATTCATTCTGGAAAAATGAGCCTCTCCGCAGATTGCATAAAATGGTTTTTCGTCATACTGCAAATAGTAATTCTGTATGGAAAAAGCTTGACCCTTATCATTACAACCTCCCATATTAATAGGAGCAGGGTAAATCGGATTTTTAATGTTTCTTGCATCGATGCTGTATTCTCTCATGGCAATTTCTCCTGATCTTTATTTAGATGAACCTACGATTCCTTCAACGAACTGCTTTTGCATGGTTAAAAACACAATAATAATAGGCAATGTCGCAAATACAATTGCAAGCATCAGCTGTCCGTAATCCACATAATATGCGGATGCCAAGGAGGACAATAATAGCGAAAATGTCTTCTTTTCATTGCTCTGAATTACGATCAGCGGCCATAAATAATTGTTCCATTGCTTCATAAATGCATATATTGCAGCTGCAGCAAAGGTTGACTTCATAGGCATAAATACTAACTGGAAGAAAATAACGAATTCATTGGCCCCATCTACTCTGGCAGCTTCAATTAACTCATTAGGATAGGACTGAAAGCTCTGCCGGAAGAAAAATACCAGGAAGGGCATGGCTAATGTAGGAAGAATAATTGCGATATGGCTATCCAGCATATTACCCTTCGCCGCCATTTTAAAAAGAGGTATCATCTGGGCTGAGAATGGAATCATCATCGACAGCAAAAACATAGCATATACAATATTTTTGCCTTTGGACCGGTATTTTTCAAATCCATATCCCGCCATCGAACATATTAAAATAGATAAGATTGTATATATTACTGTAGTTTTAATCGTATTCCAGCTTATTTGCAATATATTCGCAGAGCTTTGTAAATTACTCCAATTATCTTTCAGCGCCTTGCCTAATTTCATCGTTCCTTTTGTAATATCTACACTGGCATTGGTTGCACCCGTAATCATCCAGAAAAAAGGAAATACGGATATAACAACCGCTATCACGAGAAATACGTGGATTATACTAATTCTTAATAACTTCATACTTTTTTCTTTCATAATCTTTTCTCCTAATTATCTTTACCGGCAACTCCAAATTGTATAATTGCCAGGATAATCATAATAAAAACAACTACATAAGATATTGCCGAAGCATAACCAAAATTAGGTGCATATACAAAAGACTGATTATATATATAATGGGATACCGTCATTGTAGAGTTAGCCGGTCCTCCCTGCGTTATATTCATAGTTTCGTCAAATAATTGCAAAGTACCATTAGTAGACATAATTGTTGTCAAAAGTATAATTGGTTTTAATTGGGGAATGGTTACCTTAAAGAAAACATAAAAAGCATTCGCACCGTCCACCTTTGCGGCCTCGAAGGTTTCTTTCGGAATATTCTGCAGTGCGGATAAATAAAAAATAACGTTATAGCCAGTCCATCTCCAAAGCATTGCAATGATGATAACCGCTCTTGCCCAGCCGGAATTCTGCAGATACTGATAAGGTGCATCCAGAATACCAAAGTGAATCAATATTTGATTAACAATCCCATCCATTGAAAACATCATTTTAAACAAAATAGAGTATGCTACCAGGGAGGTTACACATGGCAAGAATATTGATGTTCTAAAAAAGCCTTTCCATTTCAGAACCTTGCTGTTTAATAAGGTTGCAATGGACAATGCCATCACAAGCATGACCGGAACCTGAATGATCAGGTAAAAAAATGTGTTTTTCAACGACTGAAGAAAAATAGTATCCCCAAGCATCCGTTTGAAATTATTTAAGCCTGTAAAAACATATTTTCCGCCGTCCATGCCCTGAAAGGCTAACATCAATGACGCTCCTGCAGGATAAATCGTAAAAATCAAATACAATAGAAATGCCGCTGAAATGAATATCCACCCATACCAATTATAATTAGGACCTGCTTTTCTTTTCATTTCTATACTCCTTTACAAAAAGGGTGTCCTGCTCCTCATATTGGAACTAAGTTTACAGAACACCCTCTTATTCTGTTATCTTCCTAACTGATTTGCAAGCTGTTCTTCCGCCTGTTCTAAGGCACCGTTTACATCTGTTTTTCCTTCAAACAGATTAGACAATGCTGTCGTTATTGCATCATTTGCTTCTGCAACATACCCGCCATAATTAACAGGAATAACTTCCGGAAGCACTTCTGTAAATAACCCATTCAGCTTCTGTCCTCCAAAGAACTCATCCTCCGCCTTGTATGCATCCGTAGCATAACCCGGAATATAGGAGCCCATAGCACCCTGGTTTAATAAAATTGTATCATAAAAATCAGTATTGCCCTGCCATACACCCTGCATAAATGCAATCGCATCGTCTTTTACTTTAGACTTTTCCAATACATACCAGCTTGAGCCACCTACATTGGATGCGTTAATGGACGAAGAGACCTGGGAAAGTCTAGGAATTCTGGCTGCTCTCCATTGTCCCTTCTGATCCTCCGCCTGTCTGAGGGAGGAAATAAACCAAGGAGCATTAACAACAGATGCAACTGTACCGCTATTCAGCGCTCCGGCACGCCCTTCCGTGCTTTCAGCTTCAAAAAGTATGCCTGCTTGTTTCATTTTCAATATCGTTTCAAATGCAGCTTTTAATGCCTCATTGTTTTTAATATTGATATTACCGTCCATGTCATAATACCACAAACCGCATGACTGCATCATGGAACGAATTAAGGTCGTTTTATTATTTGCAATTTCTACAATCATTTGGACACCGGTTTTTTCGGTTACGTTTTTACCGATTTCAATAAATTCATCCCAGGTAAGATTCTGCATATCTTCTTCCGTATAACCGGCCTTTTCAAACAGGTCAATTCTATAGTATAAAGCTGTAGCGCCTGTATCAAAGGGTACTGCGTACACTTTACCGTTTTGGGTTACGGCATTTACTTTAAAAGGTAAGAACTGGGAGTAATCAAATTTATCTGTTAAGTCAACAAAATCGCCAGGGAAAGTATTTAGATATTTACCTGAAACATAGTCCTCTAATAATACTATGTCCGGAATTCCACTTCCGCCTCCGGCCAGAGCTGTCTGTAATTTTACATATACGTCTTCTTTAGATAAGCTCACAACATCAATTTTTACGTTTGCATCAGGATTACTCTCAGCATAAACTTCTGCTGCCTCTTTCATTACTGCAACATTAAATTTATCATCCCATGCCCATACCGTAATTGTTTTAGCCTCACCGGAAGCATCGCTTTCATCTGCCGCTTTTCCCGTTTCAGTTCCTGATGCCGGATTCTCTTTTGAGTTTTCTGTTTTTGCTTTTCCGCAGCCTACAAACAGGCTCATTACAAGTACTGCTGCCATAATTATGGCGATTAATTTTCTTTTCATACCTTTTCCTCCTTTATTTTGTTCGTATATACGAACAGTGTATCTATATACGTTTCACACACTTATACTAGCACAGGAAAATAATTTTGTAAATGCCCTTTTAGCACTTTTTTATATTTGCCTGTATTCCTTTTATTTATAGTTGTGTAATATTTACTATTTCAGGCGATTTATGTGTACTTTATTATGAATCTAATGTATAATCAAACTATTACATCTTTTCATTTGACACATTTTATAAAGAATGCTATAATGCATTTGATTCCTATATACGAACACACATCTTATATACGTTTTACAATGGTAATTATAAGTTTTATGGAGGTAATTATGAATAGTGATAAAAACATCCATCGATCCACAAGCAGGGTACTGGATATTTTAGATTTGGTTGCTGCAAACCCTTCCAAATATACCCTTACAGATATTTGTGAATTGACAGCTTCACCAAAAAGCAGTCTTCATCCCATATTATATACGCTGGTATCCAGGCATTTCTTAGCATTAGATTCAAATTCACGCTACCGTATTGATTATTCCGCTTACCAAGTGGGTAATTCTTATCTCACACAGTTGAATTTCTTAGATAATGTTGAGAAAATATTGAGAGACCTGACAAATGTCTCTATGGAAACCTCGCATTTCGCTATTTTAGTGGATGGGGATGTCCTTTATATGAAAAAAATTGATTCGCCGGAATCCATTCGGATGACTTCCCATGTCGGAAATCGAATACCAGCCTATGGAACCGCTTTGGGCAAAGCACTACTGACAGACTATGAATTGCCTGAATTAAAAAAACTATATCCTAATGGCCTCCCCTCTATTACTCCCAGTACCATTACAGATCTAAATGTTCTTCTTAACCAGATACACGAAGCCCGTACAAATGGATTTACTTACGAAATCGAAGAATCCACTCAATACATCCGTTGTTATGCAGTTCCCATTCGCAAAAATGGACGAGTAGTAGCAGCTATCAGCGTGGCCATTCCCACTTTTCGTTATACAGAGGAAAAAGCTTCATTGGTAAAACTTCTTTTATTTGATTCTAAAAGTAAAATTGAAGGTATTTTAAACAGTATTGATACGGATTTCAGCAGTTTAATATGAAACTAATAGAAAGAGGCGATATCATTGAATCAACTGGTAACTATTGGTGAAACCATGGTTTCCTTTGTCCCGCAATCTAACGAATTATTACGGTATGGTGCATCTTTAAAAATGTATATTGCAGGAGCTGAAAGTAATACCGCCATCGGTGTTCAAAAATTAGGGCATTCCGCCTCCTATATCACCCGTATAGGAGATGATAGCTTCGGGCAATTTATATTAAGAATGATACGTGCAGAAGGTGTAGATACCTCTTATGTCAAAATAGACACTGAATATCCAACTGGCATTATGTTCAAGGAACCTTTGCCAAACCGGGAGACCGCGGTACACTACTATCGTACGGATTCCGCAGCATCTCACCTAAATATCCATGATATTCCGGAGGACGCCATAGCTCAGGCTAAAATCCTCCATTTTACGGGGATTACTCCTATTTTGAGTGACTCTTGCAGGCAGGCTGTCTTTCAGGCAATTGAAATTGCTGCGGCAAACGGCTGTTCCATCAGTTTTGATCCAAATATCAGGGCTAAATTATGGAAGATTAATGATTATAGCCCTCTGATGAAAGAGATTATTTCCAAATCATCTTACCTGTTACTTGGCTTGGATGAAGCATTCACATTATATGATACAAATGATATACAGGAGCTGCGCTCTATTATTTTTTCTTCCGGGAATTTGCAATATCTGGCGATAAAAAATGGCAGCAATGGAGCTTGGGTATGTGATAATGACCAAATCCTTCATATACCACCCGTATCCTGTAATTGTATCGACCCTGTAGGTGCCGGCGATGCATTCAACGCCGGATTTATTTCCGGTATCCTTAAAGACGAGCCTTTGTCGGTATGCGGTTCGATAGCAGCTATTACCGGCGCGCGTGCTACAGAAACTCCCGGTGATATTGAAGGGATGGTTACAGAGCGGGATATCCACAATACTCAAAATAATATTTCACCGGTATTCCGATAGAGAGGTTTTATATGAAAAATTTAATTAAGAAAAATCCGGTTATATCAATTTTACGCAATACACCGGATTCAGATCTTCCAAATTATGCAAACAGCCTTTATGAAGGAGGTTTGCGTTCATTCGAAGTATCTTTCAGCGCTGAAAATGCTGTTTCCCAGCTTAAATGGATGAAGCAGAATATGCCGGAAGATACTATTATTGGCGCAGGTACGATATTAACGGAAAAGGACGCTGCCCTTGCAGTGGAAGCCGGTGCAGATTTTTTATTATCACCTTCCACCAATTTAGAAGTTCTTAGCTACTGCGCTAAAAATAAAATACCATTTTTACCAGGTGTTAATACTCCAACCGATGTGAGTATTTGTTTGCAATACGGATTTAATACATTAAAATTATTTCCTGCGGGAGATTTACCGATAGGATACATAAAAAGCCTGCGCGGGCCGTTTCCCAATACGGAATATGTAGCCGTAGGCGGTATTTCGCCGCAAAATACTCCTAACTACTTACAGGCAGGTTTTATTGGAGTTGGAATTGGCAGCTCATTGGTTAATAAAAAACTGTTTCAAGAAAAAAATTGGTCCCAGATTACCAGGGATATCCATACCTTCATGTCTACATTAAGAAAGGATAACTTATTATGAAGATTATAAAAATATCCACCTACTTAGTTAGACCCCGCTGGTGTTTTGTTGAGGTAGAAACAGATGACGGAATTACCGGTTGGGGCGAAGCTGTTATTGAAGGAAAAGCTTCCACCGTAAGTGCCTGTGTCGAAGAGGTCACTGATTATTTGATAGGAATGAATCCCCTAAATATTGAAGATATCTGGACCCTTCTGTACCGTGCTGCTTTTTATAGAGGCGGCCCCATTATAATGAGTGCAATTTCCGGCATTGACCAAGCCTTATGGGATATTAAAGGAAAATACTACAATGCACCGGTCTACGAACTAATGGGCGGCAAATGCCGTACCAAAATAAAAGTTTATTCCTGGATAGGCGGAGACCGCCCTGCTGATGTAGCGAAGGCTGCAAAAGAAAAACAGATGTCAGGCTTCAAAGCCATCAAAATGAATGCTACTGAAGAATTACAATTCATTGACAGCTATGATAAGGTGGATTCTGTTCTTGAAAGGGTTGCTTCTATCCGCGAAAGTACTGGGAAGAATTTTGGAATCGCCATAGATTTTCATGGCAGAGTACACAAGCCTATGGCTAAAATTCTGGCAAAGAAATTGGAAGAATTTGATCCTATGTTTATTGAGGAGCCTGTTTTATGCGAAAACATGGAGGTCTTTAAAGAAATAGCCGCCAGTTGTAATATTCCTATAGCTACCGGTGAGCGATTATTTTCAAAATGGGATTTTAAGCGCTTGTTACAGGCTGGCGGTGTTGATATTATTCAACCGGATCTATCCCACGCAGGCGGTATTACCGAAGTAAAGAAAATTGCTTCTATGGCTGAAGCCTATGATATTGCCCTTGCACCCCATTGTCCTTTAGGACCCATTGCCCTGTCCGCCTGCCTGCAAATAGATGCCACCTGCTATAATGCGGTCATCCAGGAGCAGAGCATCGGTATTCATTATAATGTCGGAAAGAGCGTACTGGATTACATAAAAAACCCTGAGGATTTTGCATTTACGGATGGCTATGTTAATCTACCGACACTTCCCGGTCTTGGTGTTACTATAAATAAGGAGCTTGTTCTGGAAGAAAATTCATCCCCCCATCATTGGAAAAATCCTGTATGGCGCCATGAGGACGGCTCTATTGCGGAATGGTAATATTAATATTATACATTACTTGTAATCTGATGTTTCTCAATTACTTAACGCTGCTGGATATGCACGGTACAAAAAAATAACAGAAAAGAGCCTATAGAGTGAACTCTCTGCCAGATTACCGGTAGACCGCACTTTATAGGCTCTTATAAGCAGAAAGAATTTTAAGCGAAATCCTTATGTTCAATAATCCTGCCGGATATGGATATCCCAACGAAAAATACGAAAAGCCCAACCAGCACACACAAAGCAGAAAGCTCAGCAGTGCGGTCCAATATCCAATTTAGTTTGGCAGCTCCCCCACTCTTTATCCAGTCAGAAAAGTAGTTCCCAAGAAAGAACATAATAAACGCAGGAATCATGCGGATGATGCCCATCATTTGATTGCTCTTACCTTTTCCCAGGGAATAGAACAGAATATACTGCAGGGAGCAGATGACCATGGCACCTCCAAAGAATATGCAGGACGTGGTCAACACCGGCGCCAGGCTGATCCCGTGTTTTATATCATATAGAATCATCGCACCTGCCCCTAACAATACCGAAACTATAACCAGGATAAATGCAAATAAATATCTTCCCGCAACACGGTCACTCTTAGTCCCCGGCAGCATATTAATGAAGCCGGATTCCGACATTTGCTCCATATTAAAGGGCTGGACTGCAAATATAATGGATCCGAAAACCATGTAGGTAATTGTAAACATCTCATTTTCCAGCCCACCAAGGCCTATAACCATTGCCACCACCGGAAAAAGTATCATGATTTTTAATTGGGATTTGCAGCGGATCCAGTCCACTTTTAAGAATTTTAAAGCCTTCATCCTATCTCTCCCCCATTCTGTTACGGATTAAATTCACCATGATCTTGTCAATGGACGGATTATTTATGACAAACCCTTTGGGAACATACCGCGCTTCATCACTTTTTATCAGCGCTTCAAATCCAAATTCCTTCTTTTCCATTCCAATTAGCCGGCTCCTTAGCTCCGGCGTAAGCTCTGCATTATCACCTTTGATAAGGATAAAAGATTCCAGCAGGTCATCCTTGGCCTCATTAATGATTATTTTCCCCTGGTCAATAAAGACGATATAGTCTGCTATCTGCTCAAGGTCTTCCAGCATGTGGGTGGAAAAGAGTATGCTCCTCTCACCATCTGAAATATAATCCTGGAGGATCTTCAGCACCTCTGACCGTATCACCGGGTCGAGACCATTGGTGGCTTCATCTAAAATCAGAAGCTTTGTATCCCTGGACAACGCTACCGCAAACATCAGCTTTACCTTCATCCCTCTGGAAAACTCCGATATCTTCCGCTTTTCCGGCAGTTGAAACCTTACGACCATTTCATTAAAAGTGCTTTCCTGGAAGCTTTCATAAAATGTTTTTTGGATGCTCCGGATATCGGATATCTTCATCTCCTTTGGAAAATAGGATTCATCCCCGATGAACCCAATTTCTTCCTTATATCCGATTGGATCCTCTTTATATCTCCGGCCATTTACATAGACAGTGCCGCCATTGGCATGGCAGATCTGGTTAATGCAGTTAATTGTCGTTGTCTTTCCTGCCCCGTTCTGTCCAACGTATCCCATGATATATCCCTTGGGCAGGGAAAAGGTTACATCGTCAAGTAAAAAATCCTTATAGCGTTTGGTTAAGCCCTTTACTTCTAACAGCTCCATGTTCACTCTCTCCACAGCTTATGCAATAAGTCTACAAGTTCCTCTTCCTTCATTCCAATTCTCTTCGCCGTCTCTACCGCTATTTCCATCCCGTCTTCAATCCGAAGCAGGTATTTTTCCTTCAGGAGCTCATTTTCCTTGGACAATACTATGCTCCCTTTCCCCTGCATGGACGTAATAAAACCCTCTTCTTCAAGGTCGTTATACGCACGGGTGGTAGTTATGACGCTCACTCCAAGCTCTTTTGCCAACCTGCGGATAGAGGGAAGCTCTGTCCCCTCCTGAATCTGCCCGTTCAGTATCTGTTCCTTGATCTGCTCCTTGATTTGGGCATAGATTGGCAGTTCTGACTGGTTTGATATTAATATCTTCATAGTACCTCCAGTACACCCTATGATATTCTGCAGAAATATCACCGGGCAGTTTACTTTGCAAAGCTCATACTGTATATATTAAATTATATACAGTATGAGCTTTTTGTCAATACCATTCTTTGAAATAAATAAGAACCCATTATTTAACTTAGTTCTAAATTAGTTCCGCTCTTCAAATATTTAAAAAGTGATTTTTTTGGACTATGGTGATATAATCAATATGTCCCAATTAAACTTTATACAGATCCGGGTATGATTGACGTATTATTTGATGTATTCCCAATAGAATCAATTTATCCCGGCAGGATAAGTACAAAAGGAAGAAACTAAATGGAGCAGTCACAGCTTATTGAAATGATAAATAACAATCCCAGCGCCATAAAAACCCTTCACCAGCCTTCCGATGAGCTGAAGCTGATCGCCCTAAGGAAAAATGGGCTGTTGCTGGAATATATCAAAAACCCCACCAGGGAAATGGAGGAATTAGCCCTGGATAATAATATCCGGGCAATTAAATTCATTAAAAATCCTACGGAGGACATGATGATAAGGGCAGTCAAGAGCGGCTGGACCAACCTGGAATACCTGAAAAACCCCACCGAAGCAGTGGTCAGGCTGGCGGTTGAACAAGCCGGCTGGGCGATCCGATACGTCGATGCTCCAAGCGAGGAGCTGCAGCTATTAGCTGTAAGAAGGAATTACGATTCCATCAAATTTATAAAAAATCCATACGAAAGTGTCCAGGAGGAAGCTGTAGCCATAAATTACGAGGCTCTGCGGCTGATTACATCCCCCACCTACCAGGCGCAGCTGATTGCGGTCAGGAATAACGAAAGTGCCGTTAAATTTATCAATAACCTGGACAAGAACAGGATACTGGAATTTTTGAAGGTGAATTTCCTGGTCTTGAAGTATGTTATGAAAGAGGTCCCAAAGGCAGATCTGGAAGAAGTATTACGGGAAGTATTATCAAGTGAGGATGTCGATGAAAAATATGTCCGGGATTTTCTGAACTACAGCACCCTAGACCACAGCACTATCAGGGACATGGATAAAATGCGGTTCATCTACCAATACGGAAGCAGGAAAGCGAAAAAAATAGCGGTGGATGAAAAGCTGAAGCTGGTGTAGCAGTTTTTGAGTTTCTCAATTACCTGCTGCCACAGAAAAAAGAAAGGAGCGTATGATGTATTATTACCGGATGCATCATTTAAGATAATCATGAATTTTACAGACACATTAAAAAGCGTGGAGCTGGTACTGTCAACGGATGAAGTACCCTTGATCGTCGGCGAAAGCGGCATCGGAAAGACCGCCTTAGCCAAGGAGCTTGCAGAAAAAAACAATTGGAGCCTGGTTGTCATTGACGGTAACCTCCTAAAAGAGGGGGAAATCGGCGGCCTGCCAACGGTTGAAACCTATACTGAGGTTAATAATAATGGGGAAGAGGCGCAGAAAAAGACTACAGTATATGCGGTCCATCATAAGCTAAGGGAAATTGATGAAGAACTATCGAAAGGAAATGCAGTCCTATTATTTATCGACGAAATTAACCGCTGTGAACACACGGTACAGCAGGAGCTTATGAATTTAATACTGAACCGGGAAATCAACGGCTACCGTCTTAACCAGAGTGTAAAAATAATTGCTGCCATGAACCCCTCCAGCAAATATGGCACGGATTTTGATTATCAGGTCGTGGATATGGACGCAGCCCAGGAAAACCGTTTTGTGTGGCTTTCCATGGAGCCGGATTATATGCAATGGCTGCAATGGGCCATCGATACCGGCATCGAACAAAAGGTAATTGAATTCATCCAGGCCTTCCCGGAATACTTACATAAGATAAATGAAGACAGCATCCGTGCCACACCAAGAAGCTATGAACGCATTTCAAAGGCCTATACGGTATATAAAGAGAGAAGATCCTCCATCCCCAGGTCTGTATTCTTAAATGTCATCAGGGGAAATGTAGGAAAATTAATTGCCGAGGAGTTCATCAGCTTTATTGAAGCCGACCATAACCCCCTGGTGTCCTACGAGGATATCTATTCCGGGGATGCCATACCGGAAGCCGTGTTGGAACAGCTACAAAAGGAAAGCCATACCAGGCTTTACCTTTTGGCAAGGAATATTTTAAAAAACCTGGAGACAAATATAAAGAACTACTCTGGGGAATCCGGCTTTTATATCAACCGGTTAATTGAATTCCTAAAGATATACCCTGTAGACCTAAGAATCGGCATCATGAAGGACATCAGGAACAGCTACCGGGAAATTTATAAACAGGCCATAGAAAATGAAGCCTTTGTGAACCTCTATTTTGAATCCTACGGCTTCTTTAGGGAGTGATAAATGGACCATTATCTTGACAATCAAATCGGGGAGCTGCGCAAGAAATCAAGCAAACTGCTCCGGACTTTCTCAAAGGCGGAACAACAGGCTGCAAAATTCGTGGTCACAATGCCGGAGGAGTTTCAGAAGGAGTTTTTTCATCTGGTAGACCAGGTTAATTTAAGCCTTATGGAGGATGAGGATAATTTCTATGGTTATTTCTTATTCCAGATGTCAAAGGAATTAAGATATGATATCAGCAGCCCTACCGCCGTTAATTTTAAGGACGCGGGCTATGTTATTTATTTTAACCCCCTTATATTTTTGAAGCTTAAGGTGGGGCAGATGCAAAGCTCCATCAAGCACGAGATACTCCACATCCTGTCCCTGCATTTAATAAGGGCCAGGAAATTAAAAAGCAGCTACCACAGCTTAGCCATCGATATGGCAATGGACATCGTTGTAAATGAATACCTGGATCAGCTGCCGCCCTATGCGACTACCCTGGAATGGGTAAACAAGAAATATTCCCTGGACCTCAGACCCTATCAGCCCTTCGAATATTATGTGGAACAGCTTCATACAGCCATTCCTGCACCGGAAACGGAGAAAACCGGGCCGGCAGAAAGCCGTGGATCCGGCGATCCTATAAAAACGGGATATGAGGTAGGAAAAACCCATGATATCTGGGAGGAAGCTGATACCATTGATGAAAAAACATTGCTGGGCTTCACGGAAAAGGTATTAAAGCTTTCAGAAAAGGGTAACCTTCCCACCCATGTAAAAGCCCTCATCGATTTAATGGAAAACAGTGAGGATGAACTGCCCTGGAATTTATATCTGCGCCGGTTAATGGGAACAGTGGAAAGCAATCCAAAGAAGACCATAACCAGAAAGAACCGGAGGCAGCCGGAACGGCTAGATTTAAGGGGGCAGCTTAAGAGCCATAAGGCCAATATTGCTGTCGCCCTTGACATCAGCGGAAGCATCAGTGACGAGGAGTTTAAGCAGGCCCTAAAAGAGGTACTGGGAATCGTAAAAAATTATAACCATGAGATTACCTTGATTGAGTGTGATAATGAGATCAGGAGGGTGTATCCGGTTACGTCGCTAAAGGATCTCAAGGATAGGCTCCATAAAAAAGGAGGCACGAAATTTAATCCCGTTTTTGAATATGCCAACCATAACAAGGTGAATCTGCTGGTGTATTTTACGGATGGGAAAGGTGAAGATAAGCTGATAACCATCCCCCGCGGATATCGCGTTTTATGGGTCATCTCCGGGCGGGGGGAAGGGCTTTCCTTAAAAAAGCCCTATGGTGCAGTAAAAAAACTAAGCCATGTAGAAGTAAGGGATAATCATATACTGGATGCCGGTGATGTTACAAGCGGCGGCTTTTCCATGAATAACCAGGAGAAAATCGTTTAGGTCTGTCTCCTGGTTATTTATATAAAGCCCTTAAGGAACAATAAGATAATTCCTCTGTTTATCAATTTAACCTAATATCCATCGACACAAAGCAATCCTGTGCCAATGCCCGAAGCCCGTCTATATCCCGTATCACAAAGGCATGCCTGTCTTTTGCCAGTACCCCCTGTGTACATAATTCCTCCAACGTCCTTAATAAATGCCGGTAGCTTATGCCTAAAAGCTCGGCTACCTTCGTCAAATTAGCTTTGAACCGTCCATCCACATTGCTGAGCAAAATATAGGACGCTACCTTTGCATCTGCTAAATTCAGTATGTTTGTTGTATTATTCTGTATACTGCGCGTTAATTTCTTTGCTAAGGTCAAGCCCAGAAAATATAATAACTTCTCATTCCCTTCCACATCCCGTAACTGGGCAAAGGGAATCGTAAGCAGGAGGGCACGGTTCATAGCCAGGGCGCTTGATGTGGCAAGACCATCGGTAAAAAACTCGATTTCGCCGAATATCGTCTGATTTGTACAGATTGCCAGGAGCAATGTTTTCCCATTCTTTGCAGTCACACTGATGCTTACCTTACCGGAGTACAGCAGATAGATACAGCTAAGCTGCTCTCCCTGATGAAACAGGTATTCTCCTTTTTCATAGGCGCGGGGCAGGACGCACTCCGTGTCAACAAACCCTAATCCATTCGCCGCCAGAAAGTCTCTATGATCCTTGTTTATCTTTAACAACTTCACTACAATCCCCCTCCTTAAAATATTAAAATAATTATGACATATGTCATATTTATTTTCAACGGCATTCTATAGAATTAGGCTACGGACTAATGATGAATACAAAACAAATCAAATCCGGGAGGGACTACCATGTATAATTCTCTATCTATTTTTATTGGTACCTTAATTGCAGCCATGGTCGTATTAAACGGAGAACTTTCGTCAGTTGTCGGGAGCTATCCTGCTACGGTCATCATCCATATTGTTGGCTTACTTCTCAGTCTTGTGCTTTTAATTATTAAGCGTGAGAAGAGAAAATCACTGGCAAAAATCCCTTTTCCTCTCTATCTGGGGGGAGTAGTCGGCGTGGGCACAACGCTGTTCACTAATCTGGCCTTTGGTAATATCAGCATTTCAGCTATCCTCGCCCTTAGCCTGCTGGGAGAAAGTGTAACCTCATTGTCCATTGACCAATACGGTCTGTTCGGTTCCGTAATCCGGAGGATTAACAGGCCAAAGATCGTTGGACTGCTATGGATTATTGCAGGTATTTCTGTAATGATCATTTTTTGAAAGGGGGATATCCATGTATTTGGCCATTCTTTTTGCCTTCCTGACAGGTGTGACAAAAGTTGTGTCCAGGACGGTTAATGCAAAGCTCTCCGCAGAAACGGGAACCTTAAAGAGCACTGTCTATAATTTCGTCTTTGGGCTCCTTACCTCCTGCCTGTTAATGCTTTTTACAAATACCTTCCGTTTTTATGGCCAGCTGCCTGGGATAAAGGGCTGGATGTTGTTAGGGGGAATCTTGGGCGTCGCCGTTGTTTTCCTCCTCAATGTAGGGGTTGCAAAAATTCCGGCCATTAATATGACCCTGCTCTTATTTGTTGGCCAAATGATCGCTGCCCTGATCCTGGATGCCTTTCTCACCGGAAGCTTTTCCTTTGCAAGGCTTATGGGGGTGGCTCTCGTAACCTTCGGGCTGATCGTTATATTATCCGATAAGAAATCATGAATAAAAGCTTGAATCTTCCACCTCCATCCATTACAATATACAAAAATACCATCCTAAAGGAGGATCCCTATGTTAGCCGTATACGCAAAATGTATTGTGGTAGAAAAAAATGTTGACCAATTTCTTGAATGTGCAAAGCCATTAATCGAGGAAACCCGGAAGGAACCGGGGAACATCAGCTATGAGCTGGTCCGTGGTATCGATAACAGGAGTTTATTCGCTTTTGTTGAGAAGTGGGAAACCCAGGAAAGCCTGGACGCCCATATGAAAACCAGCCATTTTAAGACAATCCTTCCAAAGCTGCAGGCATTATCCGTTGGCGATACGGAGATTGCTGTACATGAGGTGGTGATATAAAGCAGGAGTTGCTGCAAAACAGACTGACTCCTAGTCCTCTTTTTTGTACAGATGGAAGCACAAGACAAAAATCCACAGAATCCCTTTTCTTTTAGGGTTCTATGGATTTTTTCCATCTAGAATGATACATTGACACGACACGTCTACCAGCTTTCTTTTTACATATTAAAGAGACGAGATATTAAAAAGACTAGCCGGCAGAGACTGTTTCTCATTTTTATATTTTAAATATTTCTACCGTTTTTATAAGCTTATCCGAGCTTTCTACCGTTAACTCCATTAAGCTCCTTACTTTTGCAGCTTCCTCCATAGCATCGGATGCTCTATTGGCAATATTTTGGGTTCCTTGAGCATTTTCACTATTTGATCTGGTTATTTCTCCGATTTCCTTAACCATATTTTGCATAGAAGCAAGTAACTCTTCGGCGGTAGCGCTAAAATCTGTTACCATATCTTGAACTGATTCCGAATCCCTATAATATTTTTCCCCAATGTCAACCATCGCTTTATAATCACCAATTACAGTTGTATCAATAAACTTTAAAGCCTTTCCCGAATTAAACGAAAGGTTTTCAACGGAAGCAACAACAAGCTTTACGACATTCTGGATTTTATTAATTGTTTTCTTAGAATCCTCTGCTAATTTTTTGATTTCCTCCGCCACTACTGCAAAGCCCTTGCCCGCTTCACCAGCCCTTGCAGCTTCAATTGAAGCATTTAAAGCCAGCAGGTTCGTCTGGGCGGTTATAGTAAGTATTGCTTCTGTAAGCACATCAATCTGTTCCACAGCCTTTGACTGCTCAATCGCCTTTCGCATATCCAAATCAATGCTGTCACGAATTTCATAGGCTTTTTTTTGGGATATAACCGCGTTCTTCTTTAAATCCTGTGCGCGCTTACTGATTTCTCCTGCTATTAAGGCTCCATTTTGCGCCTTTTCAGCAATGTTACTTATTGCATTTTCAATTTCGGCAGAGACAGTATTCATTTCCTCTATCGATGCTACTGCTTCTTCCATTTCTGCAGCTATTTCTTCTGTTGTTGAAGAGACCTCCAGTACTTGCGCCGACAATCCGTCTAATTCTTTTGAGGAACTTGCAATATTATTATTTACTGTATTTGCCCCATCAATAACACTATGTATGACAGAGATAACAGATTGCCCCATGATATTCATTGATTTTGCCAGAATCCCTATCTCATCCTTCCGTTTCAGGAACTTCTCCGGCACCTTCTGGGTAAAATCTGCATTCGCCATCATTTCCAAATTATTTACCGCTTCTGCAATCGGAACTGTAATGATTTTGGACATGAAAACGGAAACAACTAATATCAGCACTGCCGCCGCTAGAATAAGCAACATTGAGATCAGCACTGTTTTATTTAAATCAGCGTAAAGCTCCTCCAAAGGCGCTACTACAATTAGCTTCCACCCCGTTCTATCCATCGTATCATATGCTGCGATCTTAACAGCTCCGTCATCATCCGTATATTCTATCATTCCGCTCTCATTAACCATGATTTCATTTTTATAGGCATCAAGTTTTGACTGACTTTTCATGGCTTCCGTATAATCCTTTCCTAACAGACCGGAATCCGGATGATAGATCACTACTCCTGAACCCGATAATAAGTAGCTGTCATATCCGGCTTGTGAATTTTGAATGGTAACGATTGATTTTTCCACCGTGCTCATACTGATTGTACTTGTAATGATTCCTTTAAAATTATTCGCAGCATCCAGAAGCGGGTGGGCAACCACAATGATTTTTCCTTCGTAGTTTTTACTCTCGATAATGTCGCTTACTACTGTTTCTCCCGTGTTTTTTACTTGTTGAAAGTATGCCTCATCCGATAAATTACCCGTTATTTTTCCATCATTAATAAAGTTTCCATCCTTATCCGTCACTGTATTACCACTAATTTCTATATCTATCTCATTGATTGATTTTAATTTATCGATAATTTTTTTATTATCCGCATTTGCCATCTCCGGATGTTTCGCCGCAAATTCTGAAAGCTCGGAAACCTTGCTGTCAATCCATGCATTCATTGAACTAACGCTACTGCTGGCCATTGTTATTTCATCTGATGATATTTTATCAGACAACACCGATTTAAGTCTATTTACCTGATACAAAGATAGAGCCAGCAGCGGGATCAATGCAATGGATAATATAATTAGAACCAACTTAAGCTTTAGTGAATTAAAAACCTTGATAGAAACTACCTCCCATCCGTATTCTAAGATTTATCGAAAGCTCTCATCCTATGTCTTTTAAGGAACAGCCGATATGATATACTTAAATTCCTGATGGATCAGTTTCAAATCAGATCCACACATGTCATTTGCCATCAGCTTTACCAATGCTTGTCTTTCATTAAAATGCGGTTTAGGTATCTCAACAATATTCCATACCTTATCCCGGTCTACAACTAAAGCCTCCATTCCTATCCCCTCCCAGTCATAATATATTTAATCTTTATATAGTGCCATTACTAAGTAGTTATGTAGTAACATAATTATATATATTGATAATAGCACACCCTTTAAGAAATGTCTATATTCTTTGTGTAATAATAATAAATAATGTTTTATTAATCCCAAAAAATATATAATATCACCAATTAATCAACTTCTAGGTATCCGTCCCAACAACTATTTTTTATTTGCTTTATTAGTTAATAATCAATTTATTTATTGCACTTATTCAAAAACTAATTATATAATTATGCATTAATTTCAAAGCATTACTCAATTCTTGTAACATATACCGTATAATAGAATTATATTTTAACTTATCAGAACATGTGCCTTATAAATTTTTATATTAAAAGCAGTTTTAAAGGAAAAAGGAGATTCATAGAAATTTCCAGAAAGTACAAGCTTTACTGTTATGAAAAAAGAGAGCCTTATGGATGTGAAGGGGTAGGGTATGTGGTATACGGTATTTCAAGGAGTTAATGGATGCATTAATGAAAATCCTTATAAATCTCCAAGAACCTGTTCCAGTAATATTTTGCTGACTCGAACCACTTCCTGCAACTCATCTTTTTCTGCCCCATCATAATGTATCCCACAACAGACTA
Source organism: Mobilitalea sp. (assembly GCA_029974875.1). The sequence continues at coordinate 30,568 of JARKQP010000167.1, read as the reverse complement.
CTACCCTGCATTGCAGCCTGGTACATAGGCACTTTGCAAATTCATTTCCAACCACATCATCCTTATGCCCTGTATAGACAAAGGTGGATACCGTAGCACTTTTTCCATCCCCTGTAAGGCTTTCCCTTGGAACCGCAATACTCACACTTCCGATATGCTCTTTATCTCCTCCTGCAATTACCACATTTAAGTCCCTGCCAACGAAATTAAGCATCACCGTAATGGTTTTTCCCAGGCATTCCTGCCAAAGCCTTATCTGTCCCTGTTCCATCATCCCATCCACCTTTTATACCCTTCCATATCATAGCCCAGCTGATCCAGGATTTTACCTACGATGTGATTTGTCGCCTCCTGGATCGTCTCCGGGTGATTGTAGTAGCTTAATACCGGAGGGAGAATGACGGCTCCCATATTGGACAGCTCCAGCATATTGCGCAGGTGTATGCTACTTAAGGGGCACTCCCTGGTCACCAGAACCAGCTTCCTCCGTTCCTTCAGGATAACATCCGCCGCCCGGAGCAGCAGGTTATCACTATAACCGGAGGCAATGCCGGCTACCGTCTTCATACTGCAGGGCACAATAACCATGGCCCCTGTCCGGTAGGAGCCGCTTGCAATTGCCGCACCGATATTCGAATTGTCATAAACCAAATCTGCCAGGCTATGAAGCTGTGCCAAGGAACAATCCGTCTCCTGAAGCAGGGTCATCTCCGCTCCTTTGCTATAAACCAGATGAACCTCTGCTTCCCTTATTTTCTGGAGCTGCTTTAATAATTCAAGTGCAATCGGTGCCCCACTCGCCCCGCTGATTCCGACAATGATCCGTTTCATTTCACCCTCCATACTCTTACTTACTCTCTAAAACCCTGACAATATGTTTACCCTTCAAAGCTGCCTCTTCCTATTCCGGCGGTCTGACGGCCAGCCCTTATACGATAATAGATTCTTTCCAATACTTATTGCCTAGTGTTATCTAAACAGCTCCGGCGCAAAGGGTCTTGGATCCACATCCATAAACAGCGCCCGCCTGAATTTATCCTTTAAATGATAGGGCACCGTACAGTCGAAGATGGTCTTACAGCTGATGCCCTTTACAGCTATGCCCGGGTTATATTCCGGGGATTGGGAAGGATCCAGCGGATGGCACCGCACACCGGGAATAAAAACCGTATCCATATCCCCCTGAAAACGTGTATTCATCGCCCAAAGCACATCATTTGAGTCAAAGGGATCCACATCCTCGTCCACCAATATGATATTTTTCAGCTCTGAAAAGGCTGAGAAAGCCAGCAGTGCCGCCTGCCTCTGCCTTCCTTCATCGCTTGCATCCAGCTTCCTAAACTGCAATACCGCCATATACTTGCCGCCACCGGCACTATGGGCATAGACATTTTGTAATCTCCCCGGCATAGCCCGTTCCACCATATCCAGAATGCTGGCCTCCGTTGGAATTCCCGCCATGCTGACATGCTCCTCGCTGGGGCCGATACAGGTCTGCATAATCGGATCGGTCCGATGGGTTACCGCTTTCACCTTGATTAAGGAGCACTGGTTGGAGGCTTCTCCTGTGTAGCCTGGGAATTCCGGCATCGCATAGCCGGAATTTGAATTCTGGTCTTCACGTACACGTACCCCCGGTATGATCTCCCCTTCAATCACGTATTCTGCATTTGCAATTGCGTTCTCTGCTATTGTGATACAGGGTGCAAGTTCAACCGCCCTTTGCCTTAAGGCTCCCGCAATTGAAAGCTCGTTAAACCCAAGGGGAGTTGTGGGCGGCTCAAAACAGGAGGCAATCTCGATTGCCGGATCCACACCGATACTGATGGAAATTGGCAGATTGATCCCCAATTCTTCCGCTCTTTTTGCCATTGCACCGATGTGCCTGGCTCCCGGGGTGAAGAAAATGCTAAGCTCATCTCTCCCCTGTACACACAGACGGTGAATGGTGACATCGGATACCTTGGAATCGGGATGGGTTGCATAGCACATTCCAAGGGTAATATACGGGCCTGCATCCTGAGGGGTGTTCGTTGGCGCGGGCACTAATTTGCGCAGGTCAAAGCCGGGATCCGAAGCTAAATGTACCACTTGCTGGCAGGGCACTTCCTTTTGGTCAAGCACTATGGGAGCAACCGGGAAATTTACCGCATTTCGCAACAGCTGCCCCAGTTCCTCCTCTTTCGCATCCAGCAGGCATGCTACCCGCTTCCGGCTTGCCAATACACCGATTACTACTTTGGCATCCGGGAAGCCCTTTACCTTACGAAATATCATGGCCGGTCCTTCTTTTGTGGGACGCATTACTGTTCCGCCTGCCCCAATGTGGCGGTATACCCCCGCCAGCTCCGCCATCGGATCAACCTCCCGCTCCGTCTCAATTAATTGTCCTTCCATGCCTCCCAATACCTGGAGCGCAGAACGTAAATCATATATTTTAATTCCCATTTTTCTTCCTGCCTTCCTGTGAATCGCTGTTTTCAAATACTGTCATTCATGGAAACAACTATAAGCTTTCCCGTCTATACAATCAATTCTGATTATGTTATGATATATTCCAGAATGGAATACAATTTATCGAAATTTTTTAACTCTTGCTAAAAAACGCGGTATCTTGCGCAGCGTGTCTTATATGGTGTATCTTATATGGTATATTTTGTGCGATGCATCTTACCGAAGGGAACATGCTTTGTTCCTTTACATCAGTTCATGGAGGATTCTTATATGACAATGAACCAGTTAACTTATTTCGTAGTTGCAGTAGAAAATAAGAACTTTTTAGAAGCCGGAGAGGCCGTCAGCCTTTCCCAGTCCTCCCTGTCCAAAAGCCTCCAGCGTCTGGAGGAGGAGCTGGGAGTTAAGCTCTTTGACCGATCCAAGCGTTCCTGTGCCTTAACAGAGGAAGGGCAGGTACTATATCAGGGCGCCATAAAAATATTGGATGAATATAAGAAAACCATGCTGGAGCTGAAGAATGTCTCTTCCACCCTGCATGGCACCATCCGCCTGGCTACCCTGCCAGTTTTAGCACAATATAATCTTACGGGTATATTAAAGGAATTTTCTTCTGAAAATCATGGAATTGAATTAATCATTGACGAAATGGAGGATATGGATATCCTCCAGGAGCTGGACCATGGCACCTGTGATCTGGCAATCCTCCGCAAGGACTGCCTCACAAAGGACAATTACAAGACCTATCCCCTGGCAACCGATGAACTGGTACTCATCACCTCCCTGACCCATCCCCTGGCTTCCCGGCCAGAGGTCTCCTTAAGGGAATTAGGGCAGGAGCATTTTATCCTGATGAATAAACACATCAGTATCCATTCCCTATGCATCAACGCATGCATAGCAAGCGGCTTCACGCCAAATGTCCTCCGGACAGCGAGGGTGGAATCAATTCTGGGTGCCGTAGCTGAAAATGAAGCAGTCAGCCTCCTCATGAAAAGAAACATAGGCGTTTTCCTCCATGAGAAGGTTGCAATCCTTCCGCTAAAAGAAAAAATCATAAGTACCATTGTACTGGCTACAAATAAAAGCCGCAAACCAAACCGCAATGCACAGGCTTTAATCGATAAAATGGAGAGATATGCCAGCATTATGTGAAACCTCCTGGATACAGGAATTTCATTCTAGATCAAAAGATACTCTCTGATATAGAAGGCCATCAACAGGTCAAACTTCACTGCCGAATTATCCAACTCGCCCCCCAATATATCCTTAATCCTCCGGATACGGTAAACGACTGTGTTCCGGTGCGTAAAAAGCCTTGCTGCAGTCTCAATTAAATTGCAGTCCGACAACAGGAAGATACGAAGCGTATTCAGGTAGTCCGTATCATGCTCCGCATCATATTGTTCCAGGGCTCCAAGGCTGCGTTTATAGATGATATGGAGCAGATCCGTATCTGAATTGCAGAACAGGAGCTGGAAGATTCCCATCTCATCAAAAATAACATTCGTGCGTTTCCAGAATTCCGCTGCTGCCAGGGCAAAGCAGGCGCGTTTATAGCATTGGCCCAGAGCTATAAGAGAATGAATCATATCGCTGACACCTACGGTAATGCTGTCACAATAACAAAGCAGGTCGATCATTTTTTTCAGGGACATCTGCTCCTGTACAGTCTGGTAAATCAGAATCTGTAAATTATTATAAAGAAAGATATGATATTTTATCCCATAGCTGTTTAATGGGGACGTGGCCATCGTTGCGTCATGGAGGTTGCGGACCACAATCATGCGGTAATCAGCGTTTGTAGCAAAGCCATACTGGTTCAAGGTGCTCAGAATATTGCCGGGTACCTCCGGCTGATGGAGGGCACTCTGGAACGCCGCACTCAAAAGATCCTCACTCTGATTATCCAGAAGGAGTATACGGCAATAATCCTGCATGATTTCTACCAGGTGCACCTCCCAGGGCATGGTAAAAAGGGGCAGCTTATTGATCTCACAGAATTCGATGATCTCCGGGGTGATATCCTCCATATTGATATATTTTCCCGTATTAATCAGGATTGCGCTGCAATTCTTCATAGCAAAAGCCCTGATAAATTCCAGGAGACCGATATCATGTCCTATAAATAATCCCGTCGTGATAATAAATTCTCCACCCTTGAGAAAACTGATGTTTTGAATATCCTCGGCCAGATAAACCCAGGATACGGTATTGCTTAACCCCTTTTGTCCCGAGTGGAATGTCAGATGATATTTATCCTTAGCAGCTTCAAATAGAATCTTAGCCTGTGTCCGCATAACCGCCACCTCCTATGATATTCTTACTATATCATGTGCAGACCACATGATATGACACTCCGCGCCAGGATGCCCACTTTGCTCCGGCGCCATGATATAATGCCTAATGATATTATATCATGTATCTATTTGTATGAAAAGAACAATGCATTAACCTTATACCCCATATTAAATTCGATAAATTTGCCAATTTGATTTGCGCTTGTCCTATCCATTTGTACGTAAAATACAACTACTCGCCAAATTCTTTGGAATCAGAATACATTGCCAATCCCCCCTCCTGCGTATATAATCTATTCTATACTTATAAACACCCATTAATGCAAATATCAGTAAGAGTGCTGGCTTTTCTTATCAAAATCCAGGTAATTGCAAAACAATATTATTTTTGCAATGCTCCAAATAAAAACCAGAAAGAGGGTATTGATATGAGCGATAAATTTGTTGTAACCATAGCGCGGCAATTCGGAAGTCTTGGCAGGCCGATTGCACGTACTGTCAGCGAAATGCTCGGTATTGAATATTACGACCGGAATATTGTTGATATGGCAGCGAAGAAGCTAGACCTTCCGGTATCCACCATCAGTGATTATGAGGAAAGTGCCAAGTCCTCCTTCTTCAACATGAGCTACCCACTGGGCATGGGAACCACCGCCATTCAGGATTCCATCTTCACGACGCAGAAGAAAATCATCATGGACCTGGCCGAAAAGGAATCCTGCATTATCGTTGGCCGCTGTGCCGACCATATCCTGAAGGATCATAAGGACATCATCAATATCTTCATCTATGCACCTTACGCAAAACGCTTGAAAAACTGCGTGGAACGCCTGAATATGCAGCCTGACGAAGCCAAAAAGATGATTTCGGATGTGGATAAGGCCAGGGAATCCTACCACCGGCATTACTGCGGCTATTCTATGTCGGATAAGGATTACAAGCATGTTATGATCGATTCCAGCTTACTTGGAATCGAGGGAACCTGTGAGGTCCTGGCAGAACTAATTAAAAAACGCTTTCATTTAAACTAATTCTATTCCGAATACGATTATTGCGCAACGGAGCCTTCAGCTTTTGGACGGCTCCGTTTTGCTATCCCCATATTAATTCAGAAAGAAGGTGCCTTATGGCTTTACTTGAGATCAAAAATCTATCCAAATCCTTTGGTGACCTGGAAGTGCTCTGCGATGTGAACCTATCCGTGAACCAGGGAGAGGTAGTGGTTATCATCGGCCCCTCCGGCTCCGGGAAAAGTACGATGCTGCGCTGTGTCAATCTGTTGGAACAGCCTACCGGGGGTGAAATCCTCTATCAGGATAGGGATATTACGAAGCTTGGCAAGAAGGTCACCGAATACCGGAACCATGTGGGCATGGTATTCCAGCGCTTCAACCTTTTCCCCCTGAAAACAGTTCTGGAAAATGTCATGTTTGCTCCGGTCAAGCTGAAGAAAACCCCCAAGAAGGAGGCAGAAGCACAGGCAGTTTCACTTTTGGAAAAGGTCGGTCTGGAAAGCAAGATAAACGTCTATCCTGCCTCCCTTTCCGGCGGACAGCAGCAGCGGGTCGCCATAGCCCGTGCCCTGGCAATGCAGCCGGATATCCTGCTGTTTGATGAGCCTACCTCAGCACTTGACCCGGAGCTGGTCGGTGATGTATTAGAGGTTATGAAGCAGCTGGCAGGGGAGGGAATGACCATGCTGGTAGTAACCCATGAGATGGGCTTTGCAAAGGATGTCGCTGACCGTGTCATCTTTATGGACGGCGGATATGTCGTTGAGGATGATACCCCCCATAATATCTTTACCAACCCGAAGCAGGAAAGAACCCGTTCCTTCTTGTCCCGGGTATTGTGATAGGAGGCGCTAATATGGAATTTAATTTCAAAAAAGCATTTGTCACCTTAGGCCCCAGCCTGATGGACGGCATCGGAGTGGTGCTTTATGTCACCCTCATCGGCTTTCTCCTTTCCCTGGCCGCCGCCCTGCTGTTAGCCATTGGCAAGCTTTCCAAAAATAAGCTGCTCAGCCGGCTTATCACCATGTTTATTGAATTAATCCGGGGTACTCCCCTTCTGGTACAGTTTTTCTACATCTATTATGTAGTACCGATGCTGGCCAATGGAATCGCTAAAATGTTAGGCTTTGACCTCAATCTCCAGCTGAAGGCTTCCACCTGCGGCATCATCGGCTTCGCCATCAATTATGGCTGTTACATGTCCGAGGTGGTCCGGGCAGCGATTCTTTCCATTGATTCCGGACAGCGTGAAGCCGGCTTAGCCCTGGGCTTTGATGAGAAGCAGGTAATGTTTCATTTCATCCTTCCGCCCGCTCTGCGTAATAGCATTCCGGTCTATGGCAACTATCTGGTCATGATGATTAAGGATACCTCCCTGTTAGCCATGATCACCGTGCAGGAATTGCTTCTCCGTACCAGAACCTTCGCCTCCCAGACCTTCCTGACCGTCGAGGCTTACACCATGGTAGCACTTGTATACCTTCTGCTCAGCCTTCCCCTCTCCCAGCTGACCAAAGTCATTGAACGCAGATTAAAACAGGTAAAATAGGAGCCTCTGTCCTGCTGTCATAAAAACAACTGAAAGCGGAAAGCGGATTCCCTGCCAGGAACAATAAATCAGACCGGTAACGCCGGCCTATCCAACCAGGTATAATTACAAGTTAATTCGTGAAACTAATTCACTTGTATGATATAAAAAAATTAAATAAAAAGGAGAATGCTTATGAAAACCAAAAAATTAAAGACCCTGTTATCCCTCAGTTTTGTTATGGTAATGCTATTTTCACTATTAACCGGATGCGCAAAATCTGACACAGCCGCCCCTGCTTCTGATCCGGCCGCTACCCCTACCGCGTCCCCCGGCGGAACCGAAACCGCAGACACGGATTCTTCCGCCGGAGAATCTGATTTACTAAAGAAAATTAAGGAGCGCGGCTACATTCTGATCGGCTCCTCCAACGATGCCCCCTTTTCCTATCAGGATGTGGATACCAATGAATTAAAGGGGATTGACATTGAAATCCTGAGGGAGATTTGTAGCCGTCTTGGTATCCCGGACATCCAGCTTAAGGTAATTGATTTCTCTAACCTGCTGGTGGAGCTGAATAGCGGTAGCATTGACATGGTAGTGGATGCCATGTACGTGAAGGAGGAACGGCTTCAGATTGCTGCATTTACGGATAAATGGTATCAGGAGGGCGAAGCCGTTGTAATCCCCAGTGATTCCGATATCGCAAGCAAAGAGGATCTGGCAGGCAAGAATATCGGTGCCCAGCCGGGAACCACCTTTTATGACACGGCCCAAACATGGCTGGATGCCGGAAGGATCGGTAACCTTACCGCCTATGATAATCAGGCAACCCTTATGACAGCCGTAAACATGGGCAGGGTAGATGCCGTAGTTACTGATGGTATTGTAGCCGGTTACACCCTATCCAGTGACAGTTCCTTAAAGCTTAAGCTTTTATCCCCTTACGTTGCGGAAGCCAGCGGACAGATCGGCGCCGCCGCCCGTTTTGAAGATAAAGCCTTTGTGGAAGAAGTGAACGCTGTATTGAATGCCATGAAGGAAGACGGCACCCTGATGGATATTTTAACAGGTTATGGCTTGACCGAGGACTACTTCGTAGGCGTAGAAGAGGGAAAAACCATTAACGTAAAATAATAAAGCTAAAAGCTGCAATCAATCTTAAAGGTTAAAACAGAATGGAGATAATACCTATGCTTAAGAATGCTTTACCCAAAATAAGTACACCCCTGCCAGGCCCAAAGGCGAAAGCGATCCTTGACCGAAGAGCCGCTGCCATCCCGGGAGCCATCAAAAGTGTCTATCCCTGCGTGATCCACCGTGGGGAGGGCGCCATGCTGGAAGACGTGGACGGTAACATCTTTCTGGACTGGGTAGGCGGAGTCGGTGTACTCAATGTGGGCTACAGCCGCCCGGAGCTGATCGAAGCTGTAAAAGCCCAGTCAGAACAGTACTTTCATGCCATGATGAATATAGTAACCCATGAGGGCTACATCGAACTCGCTGAGAAAATGAATGAAATCGTCCCGGTCAGGGGCAATAAAAAGAAAACCATGTTCGCCAATTCGGGCGCTGAAGCCGATGAAAATGCAGTGAAAATAGCAAAATCCTATACCAAAAGGCCAAATATTATCGTATTTTCCGGCGCCTTCCACGGAAGAACCCTGCTGGCTGCCTGCATGACCTCCAAAAAGGCTTATTCCTCCGGGATAGGACCCTTTCCGGACGGTATCTACCGGGCGGAATTCCCCTATCTTTACCGCGCTCCCAAGGGTTATACGGAAGAGGAAGCCATCGATTATTACATCGAAAAGCTTTATAAGGTATTTGAGGAAGCTTCACCTGCAGAATATGTGGCAGCCATCGTCATAGAGCCGGTCCAGGGCGAAGGCGGCTTTGTTCCGGCACCACTTGCCTGGGTAAAAGCGGTGAGACAGATCTGTGATAAATACGGAATCCTTCTGATTGCCGATGAGGTACAGACCGGCTTTGCCCGTTCCGGTAGAATGTTCGTATCAAATTATTGGTTAGAGGAAGGCTGTGCCCCTGATATTATCACAACTGCAAAATCCATTGCCGGCGGTGTTCCCCTAAGTGCTATCACGGCAAGGGCAGAAATCATAGACAATATTACCCCCGGTATCATCGGAGGTACCTACGGAGGCAACCCCCTCGCCTGTGCTTCTGCTTTAAAGGTAATTGAAGTTATTGAGAAAGAGAAGCTTTGTGACCGTTCCTTGGAAATTGCGGAAAAATGCACTGCCCGCTTTAACGGATGGAAGGAAAAATATGAGGTGGTCGGAGATGTCCGTGGAATCGGCTGCATGATGGGTATCGAATTTGTAACCGATAAAGTAAGTAAAACCCCTAATCCAGAAATTGTCGGGGATATCGTGGCTTATGCGGCACAGCACGGTTTGATTATAGAGAATGCGGGAATCCATTCCAACGTCATCCGCTTCTTAAGCCCGCTGGTTGTAACTGATGGGCAGCTGGAAGCCGGATTTAAGATTTTTGAAGAAGCAATCCTTGCCTGCCTGTCCAATCATATTAAAATAAACCAATATAAATTAGCCTGAATCCCCAATAACCCAGGCGCATCTATACCCGTACATCCCGACTACCGGAGCATGTATCTGGTCCGGTACCATAGTATATGAAACAGCAGGAGTAGACATGAAACAATTTAAGATTAGCCCAACCATTCAATTATATGAAAGCTGTGGGGAATTCTTCCAGGAATTCCTCATCGGAAAAAATGACCTGATTATTACCAGCGGCCACATCTACGATAATTATCTCAAAGATTACGCAGGGCCGTCCAGCATTGTTAATTTAAGGAAATATGGAGCCGGAGAACCCAATGACCGTATGGTAGAAGCTATTTTAAAGGATATTAAAGACATCCCTTATAGCCGGGTATTCGCCATCGGCGGCGGCTCCATCCTGGACGTTGCCAAGCTGTTTGCCTTAAAGAACATCTCACCGGTCCAAGAGCTGTTTGAACAAAAGCTTTCACTGGCCAAGGAAAAAACGCTGATTATGGTTCCAACCACCTGTGGCACCGGCAGTGAGGTAACAAACATCTCCATACTGGAGCTGTTAAACAAGAAAACAAAGATGGGCTTGGCCATAGATGAATTATATGCGGATTATGCGGTGCTTATCCCGGAATTACTGAATACCCTTCCCTTTCACAGCTTTGCCGCCAGCTCCATTGATGCCTTCATCCACTCCATTGAATCCTATCTGTCACCGAAGGCCAACGAATTCACCTGGTTGTATTCCCTCCGCGCCATGGAGCTGATCTTGGAAGGCTACCAGGCCATCAAAAAGGAAGGTACCGAAACGAGATTTGCAAGGATGAAGGATTTCCTCATCGCGAGTACCTATGCCGGGATTGCCTTTGGGAATGCGGGGTGTGCTGCCGTCCATGCCCTCAGCTATCCCCTTGGTGCGGTATTCCATATCCCCCACGGTGAGTCCAACTACGCTGTATTTAACGGCGTATTTGAAAAATATATGAAGCTTGCTCCAAACGGCAGAATCCATGGGCTGAATGAATTTCTGGCAAAACAATTGGGCTGCGGGAGAGAGGATGTGTATCCCGCACTTAACCAATTATTCCAGGCCCTCTTACCCTGCCGGCCTCTGCACAGCTACGGGGTAAGCATCGGACAACTTGAGGAATTTACTGATTCCGTCATGAATAACCAAAGCCGCTTGATGGCAAACAATTATGTTCCTTTGACACGGAACGATGTATATGATATCTACCGTTCCGTTTACTGAATTTTGTTGACACCAAATAATTGTAGCTTCCTGCCCCTCCTGTTTCATTGCGCTGGCAGTACAACGAAAAAAATCCATAGAATCCTTTCCTTTCAGGGTTCTATGGATTTTTTTCTATACAATCTATATAGATAGATATCTCCAATAATCTGAGCACGGAGCAGGGTCTTATTACAGCTCCTTAGAAAAGATCTGATAAATCGGTGCCCCTTCACATTGTGCCACTTCTTTTTACTCCCAGGAATTATCTATTCCAGGAAATGCGCCATCTCTTCCTTTTTTATCACCTTAAAGCTGTTCCCATAAAAATCAATCAAGCCTTCCTCCTTCATCCTTGCCAGCTCGCGGCACATGGAGGTGCGGGATACATTCAGGTAATCTGCCAGCTCCGTGCGGTTCAGCATTATTTGGAACATATTGCTGCTGCGTTCGTTCGCTTCATTTAACAGAAAGCTGGCGATCTTCTCCCTCATGCCCTTTAAAGTCAAAAGCTCCAGTTTACGGTTTAAGTTAACATTCTTCTCCCCGAGCACCACCATCATGTTCTGTATCAGGCTTATATGGAAGGAACAGCTATTCCCACAGGATTTGATAATTCTCTCATAGGGAATGAACAAAATCTTCGCCATCTCCTTGACCCTCACAGTGACCGGGGAAATCCGGCGTGCCGTACATACAATTCCCTCTGCAAACATATCGGAGGCTCCTAAGAATGCAACAATATGCTTATTTCCGGCCAGGTTCTCCTTCATAACCTCAACCATCCCTGACAATACGATTCCCACCTGGCTCACCTGGTCACCGGAAAAGAAAATATACTCCTCCGCCTTAAAGCTCCTTACCGTTGCCCCCAGGCATTGCACCAGGGAGGCAATTTCCCCGTCCCTCATTTTGCGGAACAAGGCACAGTTTTTCAAAACTTCATAATCCAGCTCCATATCGACTCCTCCCCCTCATCTTTCCACTAATACACAACCCACTTACCATTCCTGCTAAATCCCACAAACTTAGCTACATGTTCTTCACCCATGACCGCTAACTCCTTCTTCAATGCATACATTGAAACTTCCAGTATTTCTGACATTTTCTTTTTTGAAATAGACGGATTTTTCTTTATAAGCAACAATATCTGGTCTCTCAGTGATAATCCCTGTAAATTCTCTGTCAATGCAGACGATGGGGTTGAATTTGGGGTTGATGGGGTTGAATTTGGGGTTGATACATTTTTGTCCCCTTTTTTTTCTTTCAAAAATCCTTCATGTATAAATAATCTTGAAATAAAATACGTGTGGGCTTCATCTGTTTCAAACTCTGGCTTTGGAGATCCATTTACCTCCAACGCATTCAGAATTTTCTTGAATCCGGTATTTCTTCCTTCGGTCAAATGCAGCTCTTTCAGAAAATCACCTATTCTGCGGTTTCTATACCGGCGATTTGAAACACGGTAGGATTTTAAACCTTCCATCGTAACGGAACGGTCTGGCCCTGGAAAGCTTAATATCTCTATTCGGTCATTTTCCACCCTGACTTCTATCGGTTCACGCTCATCATATGCCCGATGATATACGGCATTTGACAATGCTTCCTCAACTGCTGCAAATGGATAATTAAAAAAACGGTCTGCTTCCGCCCGATCCGGATGCTTCACCACCTTTTCCGTAATAATTGTATTTCTGATATACCGTAGAGCGTCCCTGAGCTGCTGTTGGACCGGCCCTTTAAAAGTTTGCTCAATAATATTATTGCCGCCTAAACCATCAGGAAATTGAACAACATCAATTTGTGTATATGGGAAAAACTTGTCCGGCTCCATGCTAAAAAACATTAAGCCTACATTCTTTGGTTTCGTATATTCCGGGAGATTACTAATAATGTTCATATCACTACATACTTCAATAAAATCTCCTGTTTTTGATTTTTCAAATAATGAACTTTTAACTTCCTTCAAATAATTCTGAACAAGCATAATGTTCAAATCTGACATCTCCGCCTGATGATTTACACGGTCATCAAACGGAACTCTGTTTGCCAAATTGAACAGATCCTTTTCCTCATCATCCGACGGCTCTACTGTATTGGACATCTTTCGGATATAATGAATGCGTTCTTTATTATCCTTTGCCATTGTTTTCGGAGAAGAATATGGTCTGCTATCTCCACCCGGACACCAGAGAACAATAAATTTTTTATTTTCATAATCCGCAACTTCCACTATCGGCATGTATGCTGGCCGAATCAACTTACATTTTGACAAAATACTTTTCTGATAAGCGTCAATTTTATCAGTAGGCACCCCCTTAAGAGGATAAATAGGTTGTCCCTCATTTTCTTCTACGCCAATAATAATATAACCACCACCCCAGTTATCAAGGTCATTTGCAAAGGCACATACCGATTTCAAGGAGGTTTCCGCGTTCCATGTTTCCTTAAATTCTATTCTTGCCCATTCAACAACATCTCCTGATAACAATGTCTTTATGTTTGTTGGTATTGCCATTCGTTCCACTTCCTTCCATATCATATAGCTCACAATGTTTATCATTCACAACCTAAATCCCTAAACCTTTTTTCACTTTGTAGCTCCAGCTACACTTTTCTTTTCTTAACTGTATTATACTCATCTTGTTTCCAGGAAGTCAATAAAAAGAGTTTTCAATTCTTCCCCAGAAACCACAAATTTTATTTTATAATAGACCACTCAAAAATTTTAATTATAAGGAGAATAGAGTATGGAAAACAAGATGTTTTGTTATCAATGTCAAGAAACCGCAGGCTGCACCGGTTGTACCAAGGCCGGCGTATGTGGTAAGTCCCCTGAATTAGCAAAAATCCAGGATTTATTAATCTACACCACAAAGGGCTTAAGCGCTGTAACTACTGCCCTCAGGGCACAGGGTGAAGCAGTTTCTGCCGACGTAAACCATTACGTTACCCTTAACCTGTTTACAACGATTACAAACGCAAACTTTGATGACGAGGTCTTCTATAAGAGAGTTGCAAAGACCCTTGAGATCAAAAATAAGCTGCTTGCTAATGTAAAGGATACCGATTCCCTTCCGGAAGCTGCATTATGGAGCACTACCTCAAGAGATGAAATGGATGAAAAATCCATCCATGTAGGTGTTCTGGCTACTGAAAATGAAGACGTAAGAAGTCTCCGCGAATTAATCACATATGGTTTAAAGGGTCTGTCCGCTTACTTAAAGCATGCAAACGAATTAAAATATGACAGCGAAGAAGTCAGCGCCTTTATGCAGAGAGCTCTTGCCGCAACCTTAGATGACAGCTTAAGCGCAGATGATTTAGTCGCATTAACTCTGGAAACCGGTAAGTTCGGTGTTGACGGTATGGCACTGCTTGATTCCGCTAATACAGGCACCTATGGAAATCCTGAGATTACAAAGGTTAACCTTGGTGTTGGTACAAGACCCGGTATCTTAATTTCCGGACATGATTTAAGGGACTTAGAGCAGCTGTTAGAGCAGACAAAGGGCACCGGCGTTGATGTATATACCCACTCCGAGATGCTTCCTGCCCACTATTATCCTGCTTTCAAGAAATATGACAACTTTATCGGTAACTACGGTAATGCATGGTGGAAGCAGAAGGAAGAATTCGAATCCTTCCGTGGCCCCATCCTCATGACAACAAACTGCGTAGTTCCTCCTGCTGCTTCCTATAAGGACAGATTATTTACTACAGGTACCTCCGGTGTTACTGGCTGTACCCATATCGAGAAGGATGAGAACGGCATTAAGGACTTCTCCCAGATTATCGAGCTGGCTAAGACCTGCGAAGCTCCGGTAGAATTGGAGAAGGGTGAGATCGTCGGCGGTTTCGCACACAACCAGGTACTTGCCCTTGCAGACGCTGTGGTTGGAGCCGTAAAATCCGGCGCAATCAAGAAGTTCTTCGTTATGGCAGGCTGTGACGGACGCCAGAAGGCCAGAAATTACTATACTGATTTTGCTAAGGCTCTTCCGAAGGATACTGTTATCCTTACCGCAGGCTGTGCAAAATATAAGTACAACAAGCTTGATTTAGGTGATATCGGCGGTATTCCAAGAGTACTCGATGCAGGCCAGTGTAATGACTCCTACTCCTTAGCTCTCATCGCCCTTAAGTTAAAGGAAGTATTTGAGCTCCAGGATATCAATGAGCTTCCAATCGCCTTCAATATTGCCTGGTATGAGCAGAAGGCAGTTATCGTACTCCTCGCCCTTCTCTACTTAGGCGTAAAGAATATCCACTTAGGACCCACACTTCCGGCTTTCCTTTCTCCTAATGTGGCAAAGGTTCTCGTTGAAAACTTCGGTATTGCAGGAATCGGCACTGTAGAAGATGATATCGAATTATTCATGGCTCAGTAATTAACATATCCATTCCATTGTAATAATTCATAACTGTAATAATTCATAGTAAAAAAGGAAAATCTACCGGGTAAGGACATAAGTTAATGCATTTTACCCGGTAGATTTTATTCTTAGCCGGTGAGCCGCCTTCCGGGCTGGCTCCCGGAATTCTTTAAAAGGAGGAAGCGCAATGAGTGCTTTTTTAGGCCCTATCCATTATTGGCTTTATAACAAAATACAGCTGCAGCAAGCAATTGTAGATGAGCTCTATGATCTAGGCGGGAAGAATGCCCTCTCCCTGGAAGCAGAGTGTAATAACCTCTTTGGCACCTTTGAAAATAAACCCCTTGAGGAAATGATTGACCACGGCAATATCCATGGGTGGCTCCAGGAGCGTGTATCCCAGGTTGAATATAAATATGCTTATTGTATCACGAAGCTGCTAGAAAAAAATCCGGAGCTGTTAACCTCCATCACCAATATTGTGGCAAATAACGGAACAAACCTGGCAATTACCATGAAGGAATATTCCCTGGATGCTGCAGGAGTGTTCAAGGTGATTGAAGATAATCTTTTAGACGGCATGCCCTGTGACCATGCTAACCGTGTACTCAAAAAAAGCCCCGAGCAGGTAATCTGGGTCCAGAGCCTTTGTGTCCATAGTCCTTATTGGGAAGAAACCGGTGGCGATATTAAGCTTTATTATGAGCTGCGTGATGCCTGGATCCACGCTTTAGTCAAGGAGCTTGGCTTTAGCCTTGAAAAGCAGGATGAAATCACTTATTTAATTGTAGCTTAATAAGTCTGATACAAATTCTATTTTATTAGACAAAAATGACCCGAAATAGTTTAATTTAAGAATGATACTAAGCTGTAAAACCAAATGATAAATCTGTTATATACATTAAGACCCATAAATCCATAAGATTGGAGGTAAAAGTTATGGACAGTATTAAATTAATGATGGAGGAACACCAATATATCCTGCGGATGCTGGCAGTTGTCCGCAAGGCCTGCTACGGTGTAATGAAGGGTGAGGATATCAATTATGAGGATTTCCAAAAGATGATAGATTTCATCCGCAATTACGCAGATGCCCACCATCATGGCAAGGAAGAGAAAATGCTATTTAATGAGATGGTAGTCCATTTAGGAAGCCTGGGCAATAAACTGATCACCCACGGGATGCTGGTAGAACACGATTCCGGAAGATTATTTATCAAGGAATTGGAGGAAGCTCTGGCACGTGTCAAGGACGGTGATGAGGAGAGCAGGCTGGATGTCATTGCAAATGCCGTCAGCTATACCCATCTTTTAAAACGGCACATTGAGAAAGAGGATACTGTAGTCTATACCTTTGCAGAACGTCAGCTGTCACCGGATATTATAGAAAAGGTGAACCGGGAAACCGTTGATTTTGAAGCTGCTGCCACCCAAAAGGGAGTTCAACAGCAATATATCTCCCTTGTAAAAGAGTTAGAAGAAAAATACCAATAACTCCTCCTCTATTTTACTCCCCCTTATTAAGGAAAGGATGAAGGGAATTGCATGATTACTATTTTTGCAATTCCTTTCATCCTTTCTTTTTTTAACTATATGATAAACCCGTCTATTTCCTCCTCCAGCTGGTCTGCCCGGCAATCCTCATAATAGATTCTGTCAGTACTCCGATTCGTGATACAACCTTTGACTGTTCCAATGCTATCCTTAGCTCTTTTCTATTTCTAACCACCGCATTTCCTTTTCCTTAGAATCCATACCTTTTTTCGCATCCTTTGCACTTACTGATCTTAACTACCAATACAGTTATGTACGCTTATAAATATATTTCTCCTGAACAATCTTTTTTGTAGTATAATCTCTTCGAAACTGCTTAAAAAATCCCCATACTAATTCACCCAACATTACACCCGGAACATGCGGACTATTTTCTACCGCAACATAACGAAAAGCATTGATACCATCTGCATTATCTATATTAATGATATAATGCTTATAGCCAAAGTGCGTTACTATTTCTTCTCTGTCTCCATAAAACCCCAGAACATGATGTAATTCATCATTTGTCGCCTCTGAATAAGATAAGCATTTATCTACATCCCGTGGTGAACAGTTGAGTAAACCCAGGCGTTTGTTTAACTGCTGGAGCTTCCATACATTGGGATTTACATTTTGCGGCGGTGCAGGCGCAATATATTTCCCTCCAGTAACATCTGTCGGATCTTTTTCTACTATAGTTCTTATGTCCTTGGGCAGATTGATAAACATTCTTACTCCGCCCTTAAAAAGTTTGGGTCTCCAGACATTCATCGGAACAATATTACTATGTTCACAGCATCCCACCATTTGCATAAATGGTAGAAAGGCATCTCTAAGTCTGTCTTCTTCCCCTTTCGTATATTCATGAGCCGCAAGATCCATATTTCTATAAATATCATTGCCACATGGGGCATATGCAGCTAACCGTTCAGGAAATGCAAATGCGGCTGAAGTCGTCTGCTGCCCTCCCGAACTGTAACCAGTAACATATACTCTTTCCGTATCTATGGGATATTCCGCTTCTAATCTGTCTAAAATGTATTCCAGCTGTTCCGGATTTGTATTTTGGGGATAACAGGCCATAAAGCCTTCCCGTCCTGCGATGTTATTAAATCTCATTCCAAACTCCACGCGCTCCACCGGATCATCTCCTGCACGATTAACAAAAACCAAAGGATACTTTTTATTTACTCCGGACATAGTATACATTTCTTTGGGAACCAATAAAACCCACCTGGAATAAAAATGTATGTCATCAAACACGATTCTTTTTAATCCAAGCGCATCGTAAAAAGCTTCTGTTTCCGAACTATTGGGGTGGATACCATACCAGAAATACTGTTTTGTCATAATTGCCAGCTGCTCACCATAACTGCTTTCTATAAAATCATCCATATTTCCCGAATCATTATTTGCCCACCTTAGATAGCCGAGTATACTTTCCATATACTCTCCATATTCCGGGTCTTCGGCTTTTGCCCAATACTTCATATAATTCGACATCTTAAAAACTCCTTTCAATCGGAAATTGAACATTCCAGTGCACTAGTTATGAATATCGGTTTTATCATAATAATTTCTATATTCTGTTGGCTTAATTCCAACAATCCTTTTAAACGTCTTGCTAAAATGTTGCTGATTAAAAAAGCCTACCTTTTCACTCACCTGTTTAATTGGCATATCACTTTCTTCCAATAATTTTTTAGCATGCTTTATACGGTATTCTGTTAAATACACTGTGAAATTAACACCTATTTCACATTTGAACAAATAAGAAAAATACGCCGGAGTCAAGCCGATTTTCTCAGCAATATCATTAAGTCCAATATCCTTGTTATAGTTCCTTTCAATATAAGCAACCGCTGATTTAATCTGCTTAACATTCTGATTACTCGACAGATTATTAATCTGACAAAATATCCATCGACAATGGAATAAATATACCTCCTTATATTCCTCGATAGAATTTGCCATATTACAATTCCGCCTAATTTCATAATACAGATTATCAACATCAATAAATTTTTTAATCAGATCTTTATATTCTTTAAATATGTAATCTTTATTATTTCTTAAAAACAGCATACCATGGCAACTACCGATAACAAATGCAGGAAGTTTGAAAAATTCATTGAGACATTGTGTATGTTCATCAAGATTTAATGATTTAATGGCTTTTTTTATTTTCCCATCTAAATTATCCAATCTTTTTTCCATAGCATCCGTCAATGGTGCTTCATCCTGCCAATAATATACATTTCCTTTTCCCTTAACTCTTCTTGACCAACACACATTCAAGGCTTCTTCTCTGGAATCAGCTATTTCGCATACACTACTATGTTCACCGCCCATACATATCGTAAAGTCGATATCTTCCGATACATTACCAATCTTTTTTATATGATCCAGCATTTCAGGCAATTTATTCTTAATAGTCTCTGATTGCATCTCCGAATAATTCAATAAAAAAATCAAATCGGTAAACTTAGTTTCTGTCAAAACATCATAGCATAAAGGACTAAGGTACATTTCAGAAATCACCTGAATCTTCTTCTGTAAAGGCAGGATATTCTCTGCAATCTTTTGTTCCTTATTTGCGAAATCAATTTTAAATACTACAATGCAAAATATTCCGAGATTAAAATTTGTGCAGTATAGTTTGTTTATTTCATATATACTTTGAGGATTCATGGCTAATTCAAAAATATTTTTAGATATAAAAAGATTTTGGACTGCTTCAATATGTTCTTTTGACAAATTATCACCTTTATTCAGTCTAATATTAGCAACTATCTCTTCTAGGACCTCATTTAATTCTTCTTCATCAACCGGTTGTAATAAATAATCCTTAACTTCATACTTTAATGCCTTATAAACATAATCAAACTGGCGATATTCACTAATAACTATAAAAAGACTTTTTATTCCTTTCTGCTTAACTCTGCGAATACATTCAAATCCGTCCATTTTAGGCAGGTCGGTATTTATGATTACAATCATAGGTTCGTATTGTTCAATCATATTGTAAGCTTCCTGACCATCATGGATCACTCCGAATAATTCCAACCCCAGATCTGCAAAATGAATTTTTTTAATTATTTGATTACAGTTTCTTTGATCATCATCCACAACAATTACTTTTATAACGTTCATAACATCCACCTTATTTATAGTATATAATTTATCCTTGCTGAAACATTGTATTTCGTACAATTATACTATAAATTCTACGTTTTTTATATAATTCCTGATTATCTTTACTATGACCATGAGAAACTAATTAAATCTTTATAAGTGATTAATCCTCTTAACTTGGCAGCAAGCAGTAAAGTGACCTGGTTTTATTTCAACTAATGTCTGTGGTTCATTACATTTTTCACATGCATATGGACATCTGGGTGCGAATCGACATCCCGGCTTGGGATCAATCGGGGAAACAACCTCTCCCTGCAGTAAAACACGATTCTGCTTTTTATGTATATTGATGGAAGGAATAGCAGATAACAGTGCCTTGGAATATGGATGCAGCTGCTCCTTAAATAAATCTTTTGTTGGGCACGTTTCAACTAATTGTCCAAGATACATGACACAGATATCACTCGAAATATGCTTTACAACTGACAAATCATGGGTAACAAACATATATGTAAT
Source organism: Mobilitalea sp. (assembly GCA_029974875.1). The sequence goes on along the minus strand of JARKQP010000167.1, from coordinate 9,936 downwards.
TGCAAACTCATCCTGAAGATCCATCAACAGATTCAATATCTGTGCCTGTATAGAAACATCCAATGCAGAAACCGGTTCATCACAAACAATAAACTTTGGATTAAGAGCCAGTGCTCTTCCGATTCCTACACGTTGTCTTCTACCGCCATCAAGCTCATGCGGGTATGACATTCTAAGCCTCTTCTCTATTCCAACCATATCCATAATTCTCTCTGCTTCTTTACCTATTGTCTCCTTATTAAAATGGCCTGATAATTTTAACGGTTCTTCAATAATGCTTTTCACTGTAAGTCTTGGGTTTAATGATGAAAACGGATCCTGAAAAATAATCTGCATATTTTCCCTTAGTTCCTTTAATTTTCTGCCTCTAGCAGTGGTAACGTCTTCATTATCAAAATAAATTTGACCGTATGTACTCTCAATCAAATGAATAATCGTGCGGCCTAATGTAGATTTCCCACATCCTGACTCACCTACAACACCCATTGTTCTTCCTGATTCAATCTTAAATGAAACATTATCAACAGCATGCACTTTTCCCTTGGGAGAATCGAAATATGTCTTCAAATTTTTTACCTCAATTAATGTAGCCATCTTATTCCTCCTGCGAATTGATATTACAGCAACGATAGAAATGATTTTTTGAGTATTCTTTCATTGGAATATCTTTATCTTTACATGCTTGCGTTACATATGGGCAGCGTGGGTTGAAATTACAGCCTTTGGGCAGATTGGTCGGATCCGGCGGCATCCCTTCTACAGGAGATAGTCTTCGGACATCGTGTTCTAAATCGGGTAATGCACCAAATAAACCAATTGTATATGGATGTAGCGGATGATCAAAAATGTCTTGCTTGCTACCATATTCTACAATCTGTCCAGCATAAACAATTGCAACATCATCGCAAACTTCTGCAACAACACCAAGATCATGCGTAATCATAAGCATTGCTGTATTAAAATCATCCTTTAATTTTGCTATTGTATCCAATACCTGTGCCTGTATCGTAACATCCAAAGCAGTTGTCGGCTCATCTGCAAGAAGCAATTGTGGTCTGCATGCAAGTGCCATCGCAATGATTACCCTTTGTTTCATACCACCTGAAAACTGATGAGGATATTCATTTGCCCTATTAGCTGCAATTCCGACTGTTTCAAGCATTTTTATTGCACGTATCGCTGCTTCCGCATCACTAATTTTATTATGTATTTTAATAACTTCTGCTATCTGATCTACAATTGTTTTAACCGGATTCAATGCTGACATGGGATCCTGAAATATCATTGATACCTTTTTACCTCTGAGTTTTCGCACCTCAGATTCGCTAATTGATAAAATATCTTCTCCCTCCAGATATACTTTTCCTCCACAGATTTTTGCAGGAGGATTCGGTAAAATTCTCATTATTGCCTTTGCAATTGAAGTTTTTCCTGCTCCGGTTTCTCCTACAAGTCCAAGTGTCTTTCCTCTTTCAATATCAAATGATACGCCATTTACAGCATGTACAATTTGACCTTCCGAGGTATATTCTACAATCAAATCGCGAACCGAAATAAAGGGGTTATTTTCTTCTTGTGATTGCATTTTCTGTACCTCCCTAATTTTTCATCTTTGGATCGAGGGCGTCACGCAAAGCATCTCCGACCAAATTAAAGGATAATGTTGTTAACATAATCGTAGCTCCCGGAAATAATACCATGTGGGGATAATACCGGATATAATCTCTTGCTGCTGAAAGCATAGCACCCCATTCCGGAGTAGGCGGTTGAACTCCCAATCCAATAAAACTCAATGTAGCTGCCGCTATACCAGCATTTGCGATTGACATAGAAGTCTGGACAATTAATGGGGATATCGTATTTGGCAAAACATGACGCAAGATTATTCTTGCATTTGAACAATTAATTGAGGTTGCAGCCTCAATATATTCTGTATTTCGAATTGTGAGAATATTAGCCCGTATCAATCGCGCAAAGTTAGGTACACCGGCAAAACCAAGCGCAAGTATGCACTTATCGAAACCTGTACCAAATGCTGCTGACAATGCTATTGCTAATAATATCTGTGGGAATGACTGCAGAATATCAAGAAGACGCATTATAATACCATCAACCTTTCCACCAAAATATCCTGCAATTGATCCGACCAAAACACCTAGTCCTGCAGAAATTGCCACTGATAATATGCCAATACTTAATGTATATCGTCCTCCATACAATATTCTTGTTAAAATGTCTCTTCCCAGATCATCTGTACCAAACCAATGTCTGAGAGATGGAAAAGCATAGGAATTTATTATATCTATCCCATCATAGGAATAGCCTGTAATCCAGGTGGCTGTAATTGCACCAAAAACAAGAATCAGAATCAGAAATGCTCCAGCTATTGCAGCATGATTACGCACTATTCTGCGAAGGATGTAACTGGTTGAATTCTCCTTTTTACTTTTCTTAATTTTTTTACTTATTTTGCCTTCATTTTTATTCATATTTGTTTTATTATGCATTTACCTTTCTCCTTTTCTTTCCAACATATTGTGCACGGATTCTTGGATCAATAAAAGCATAAACAATATCAACTAAAAGAATAATTGCGCTAAAAGCAAATGCAACGAAGATAATGGAACCACGCACAGCGGAATAATCACGTGCATTGATGCTCTTTAGCATATATGTTCCAATTCCAGGAATTGAGAAAATAGTCTCAATAACCAAAGTTCCTCCCATCAATATGCCAAATCTTGTACCAATTACAGTAATAATTGGAATTAGTGCATTGGGCAGTGCATGTCCGTAAAGAACCTTCTTTTCTTCTACTCCCTTTGCACGGGCAGTTGTTATATAGTCGGCTCTAATAACCTCGAGCATGCATGCTCTTGTTTGTCTTGCCATTCCTGCAACGCCGGCTAAGGCATTAGCAACACATGGAAGTATATAATATTGTATTCCCCCAATACCGTATGGTGGCAGCCACCCAAGCTGTAATGAGAATAAGAGTACAAGCATAAGTGCAAGCCAGAACCCTGGCATAGAAACACCTATTAATGAAACAATCATAGAAAAACGATCTCTGAAGGTATTCGCATGTACAGCTGCATTAATTCCAAGAGGTACTCCTATAACAACAGAAAGCATAATACTTAATGCTGCAATTAATAATGTACGGGGGAATCTCACTAATAAATCTGTTAATACATTTGTGCCATACACATAAGATGTGCCAAAGTCAAAATGTAAAAAAATATCACTTAAATAATTACCTAGTTGAACGATGAAGGGTTTATTAAGTCCCATCGTTTCACGCAATTCTTCTATTTGTACCTGTGTTGCTGAAGATCCCAGAATAATCGTTGCAGAATCCCCCGGAACAAAATACATGAGAAGAAATATCAGAATTGCTACACCCACTAGAATAGGGATCATTAATAATATGCGCCTTAATACATATTTAATCATAGCTCAGCCACCTCATAATTAGAATCTCATCATAGTACCATAAAATATATTTATGATACTATGATGATTCATTCTTTCAATGTATATCATGCTTAATGGTTATTTTGCGTACTCACACGCACCTGCAATAATCTGTCCCCATGGATGAGTAACAATTTTATTGACAGAATTTCTGGCAACCACATATTTATATGGAGTATAAAGTCCATAAACGTATGCCTTTTCTTTTAAATACTCATGTACTGCATCAACCGTTTCCTGTGAATGTGTCTGAATATTACATGCATCCTCTACAAGCTTCTGTAAAGTATCATCATTTACAAATCCACCTGTTTTGTTATTACTAAATCCCGTTCGGTCTAATCTCAATAACCATCCATCTGCCGTATAATTCGTAAATCCATAGGTATTAACTAAAATATCCCACTGATTTGGATCATACATATTGGTATTAAATAAAGCTGAATCATAGATCTGAATATCACTCTTAATATTCAACTGTAATAGATAGGACTGAATTATCTCACATGCTGTTTTTGTATCAGCATTACCCATAATCGTTATTCTATCAGCTGAGTAATCCGACTGTGTAAGCAGTTCCTTTGCTTTTTCCAGATCATAATCATAATAGTCTTCATTATTCCATTCCGGATTATAATCAGAAACACCTTGCGATGAGAAATCTTTTGCTATCAGTCCTTTCCCATCAATGCTAGCCTGCATAACAGCTGCATTATCTATTGCATAAAGACAAGCTTGTCGTAAAGCAAGGTTGTCAAAAGTATAGCCTTTTTCACAGTTAAATTCTATAACTGTTGTAGTACCACTTAATACCGGCTTAACATTATATTCATCCTTTGAACTCCCATCTTCGTTCATGAACTCTCCGATATCACTCACTGCTATATTAGAAGAGACCAAAGCATTGGATGTTTCAAGTGCTATTGCGCGCTGGGATGTTTCAGTAGTAACTTGTAATGTAACCTGATCTGCATTCTGCTTTGCCTGGTAGCAGCGTAATGATTCATCTGTCTGCCAATAATCTTCATTCTTTGTTAACACGATACGAGAGCCCGATACAAAGTCTGATACATAATATGGTCCTGTTGTAATTGGTTCTGTCGCCAGTTCATTTTCTGACTGTGATTCATAGGCTGCTTGAGTAACAATCGGTATCTGTGATACCATGTATTCAATAATACCAAGCTTTGGGCTCTTGAGACCAATTTCAAAGGTGTACTCGTCAATTACCTTTACATAATCAAGATTGGCAGTAAATTTAGTAGATGTGCCAAGCTCAACTGCTTTATTAAGGCTGAACACAACATCATCTGCTGTCATATGATTACCGGCAGTATCTGTAATATAGTCGTACAATGTAAATTGATATAACGAATCGCTGATCTTTTCATAACTTTTTGCTAATGCAAAATCCATTTGATCTAAGCTTTGTCCTGCTTCACTGGATTGTGCAATACAATCATATAACATGAAACGAATATAATTTCTTCCGGCACCTGATAATCCAAATGGTGAAATATCCCCCAAATCTGTATCAATCGCTACTACAATGTCAGAAGTATCCACTGGCGTTATTTCTGTTGATTCTGTATTTGATGTCTGTGCTACCGGAGTGCCGGCAGTATCCGTATTCTTAGATGCTGAACCTCCACATCCTGAAAGTACCATAGTAGAAATAAGTACCCCAGTAATCAATTTTCTTAATTTTTTCCTTTCCATAAATAATTCTCCCTTCTTGTTTTATTTCTATCTCAATGCATACTATAAATGCAGCGAGTATCTAAGGTAACTGTGTTTCTCCGACACTATTTATATATTTTCTATTAACAATGATAACTATCATTGCCAGAAAAACCGGTAAAATCATAATACGCCACATAGTGATATAGCCGAATAAGTCTGCAAATTTTCCTGCCATAATAGGCCCAAACATCTGACCTATATCTGAACCAATATAATTTGTACTGCTGGCAGCCCCACGTCTATCCTTGGAGACGCATTTCATACACAAAGTTTGCACTGTGGGCTGGCACGCTCCGTATCCAAAAGCCGAAACGCAACCAGCCACTAAAAACATTGGGAGAGTAGAAGATATGCTAATAAGCCAAAAAGCCAGTGCAAAGCAACAAAGAGCTGGTATAAAAACTGCTACAAGGCCAAATTGGTCTGACAGTTTTCCTATTGTTGGTCTCGTCAGCAATAAGGTTACTGCATAAGCGGTAAAAAAGAGACCGATGTTTGTATCACATCCTTTCGTACCTGCGTATATTACAAGAAAAGAATTAATATTGCTATATGTCAATATCAATAGACCCATGATAGCGGCAGGTACCAGTGCTTCTTTTGCAATAACACTTTTTAATGAAATCTTGAATTTTTTTATCCGTATGAAATGAACCTTAATTCTAAGCGCTGAAACCGCACCAATAGCCATAACTGCGGCACCAATAGCAAATGTTGCCTTGTATCCGAATTTTCTTGACATAAATAATCCAACCTGCGGTCCTATTGCCTGACACATTGCCTGCGCCAATGAAAAATACGCTATTCCAGTTCCCATTTTTTTTGCCGGAAGTGTTTCAGATGCCAAAGCAAGACAACATGTAATTGTGAATGCCTGTCCAATACCCTGTATAATTCTGAAAACCCAAACCGACTCTACTGAATTTGAAAAACTATAGCCTCCATATGCTATTGCCATAATTAGCATAGCGCCCATCAATATATATTTTTTGTTATATGTATCAATTGCAGGTGCAGCAATAATCTTAAAGACTAGGGATGATAATGCAAATGAACCAACCACAAGACCTATCGTTGATGCCTTTGCGCCAAGTATATCCGTATATTTGGCAACCAGTGTATTCATCATTTGTTGTCCAAGCTGTAATAACATATTTGTTATGAAAACACTAATAAATGCAGAGTTGAATATTTTAGCAGAAACTTCCTGTTCCATTTGAGTTTGCTGCCTTTTATTCATTTTCGATACCTCTCATTTAATATCTTTTTTTGATTTATAATATTTGCATCATATACCAGTCCACCAACACCCCCGTCTTTTCTGCAATAGTTACCATTAATTTGAATTAACTCTTTCGCATACTTCATATCGCGTCCGTAAAATACATCTAAATCCGGATGCTCAAATGGTATCTTATCATCTTTTCCATCCATCACTTCTTTACAGACAAGAATCTGCCCTTCGATTATATTTGAAGGTAAATCGGCCCCAGAATGAGAGTTCATAACTCTCTCATATCTTCCTTTCGTAATCTCATTTACTTTAATAAGACATTGTAAATACTCTTCAACACTACAGAAAATTCTTGTATCCCATCCACATGCATCTCCTACAATTAATGTTTTTTCTTCCGGAATTAAAAAAACCATTCCCCCATCTGCATGTCCCTTTACAGAATAAGCTTCAATCGTAATGCCCCCTAGATCAATTATATCCCCATCATATAATGGATGAAATTCAGAAACAGGAAGAGGGGGAAGCCAATCACTCTCTTCTGCATATTCAAACAATCCATTGCATTTCTTTTTTTGTGCTGCTATCATACCGGACTTTCTTCTTTCTATTGTGCTGTCCATTTCATATTTTTTATAATCAAGTGGATTTAAATAGGATTCAAATTGCACTGAACCCATTGCATGATCTCTATGTGCATGTGTCATTAAAGCTATTATTGGTAAATCTATAAATTGTTTTACATATTTATTTAAATCTCCAAGGCCATATCCTGTATCAATAAGCGCTGCTTTTTCTTTTCCAATAATCAAATAAATAATTGTATCTGAGGCATCATATATTCTAATAATTTCATTTTTTAACCATTCATGTTTAAATAGATCATAATTTTCTTTGCTCATATAGCCCTCTTTTCATAAAATATTTTTCTACTAAATGTATTCATTCCAAACTCTTTATGAATCATTTATATTTTAGCATAAATATTTCACATGACTTTTGTCTATTTTTACGATTCTGTGTGTTTTTTAATAATAGCCCAAATTATTCATAGATGTATGGTGAATGGTAAACAAATTGAAAACTTATTCCTACCTGATATAATAAACTAAAGATGCTAATTAAACGGCCATGTGATATTATCGTGCCTCTTTATTCCATAATGCTCCTATAAATATATTACAAAAGATTTTCAATGACCGGACTTACCAGTTAATATGATCCGGATTCGCCATATACACAACAACAATAAACAAGGGAATCAGCAAGCTGATTCCCTTGTCAGAAATAATAAAACGGCTTTTTTATAGAAGAAATTTTTGCTTTTTCTGCAAAACAAACATTTCTTTGCTTGTTTTTAATATTTTTTTACAGCATTAATTCTTGACAATACATTACCGTCTTCATCGATATAATCCAGACTCTATAAAAATTCTTTATCTCCAGCATACAGAAGCCTTATCATCCCCTTATCCTGTTTTATTGCATACCTTCCACTTTGAAGCAATCACCTTTATTCTCCTCTCATATAGTGAAGCTGGCTATTTCCTCCTGCAGCTGTACCGAGCTTTCCCTTGCTATTTCAACCTGCTCCGTCACTCCCGCGGACTTATCGGTAACATCGGCAATTTTCTCTGCAATGTCCCCGGTGCCCATTGCCCCCTCCGTTGCAGCCTGGGCAACCTCATGCACGGAAACCATAATATGCTCAATGGATGCCAGGAGCTCCTCCGAAGTGGCGCTATATTCAGTGACCAGCTCATCTACATAGGCCGCATCCTCCCGATAGGCCTCTGCCACCTCCAGCATTCTTTGCAGGCTTGAATTAATGTCAGTGGATACAAAATGAAGCAATTCGCCAGCACTCTCAGACAAATTGTCCACCGCTCCCGTTACCTGCATGGTCACCTCCTGTATCCTTCCTACCGCTTCCTTGGATTGATCTGCCAAATGACGTATTTCATTTGCCACAACCGCAAAGCCCTTTCCGCTTTCCCCTGCCCTTGCAGCTTCAATAGATGCATTCAAGGCCAGCAGGTTCGTCTGCTCGGTAATGCCCATAATGGCTTCCGTCAGCACCCCGATCTGTTCTACAATCTTTGACTGTTCCAATGCCCTTCTTAGTCTTTCCTCTATTTCCATGCCTACCGCATTCGCCCTGCCCCTGGAATCCTGCACATCCCTTTTTGTATTCTTGGCCCGCTTGCTGATTTCAACCACCTGCAGTGCGGCTTCCTGTGATTTCTTTGCAATACTCCGGCTGGCGGCCTCGATCTCATTGGAGGTAGTGGTCATAACCTCCGCTGATGCTGCAGTTTCCTCCATGCTTGCCGCAAGCTCCTGGCTGGTGGCTGCCACATCCTCGATACTGGAATTCAGCTCCTTCATAGTCCCGTTGACCTTCTCTACAACTATTATGATCTTGTCCGCCTCAACCTTCGCACTGCCTATCAGCCTTGCAACGGACTCCTTCATAATCTCAATCTCACTTCCAAGAACTCCAAAATCATCCCTCCGCCTTGCATATCCCTGGGGCAGGCTTATTTTAAAGTTTCCCTCCGCCAAAGTATTAAAGAATTTGCTTAGGATAGTAAAATCCTTATTCAGTGCCCGCGAAAAGTAAATTGTTATTGCGACGGATATGACAATGGCGGCTCCCAGAATAATACTAAAGCTTATAATGCTGGCGTAGAGGGCATTATCCCCCTGCTTTTTAAGCTCCAGGATCTCCTGGTCGATATAATCCGTATAATTGCCGGTTCCTATGATCCACTGATAGGGTTCATATGCCAGGGTATAGCCCCTCTTTGGCAAAGGCTGTGTCTCGCCCTCCTTCGGAAACCAATAATCCGTAAAGCCTCCGCCCTCCTGGCGTCCGGCTGCTATTAAGGCCTTGATAAAGTAGAAATCGTTCAAGTCCTGTTTTTCCATTCGGTTGGTTCCTTCTGTCTCACTGCCCAACAGTACGACATTATCCCCCTCATAGGTATCAATCCAGAAATATCCGTTCTCACCGTAGCGGATTTCCCTGACCATATCCGCTGCCAGCTTCTTGGCTTCCTCCTGGGTATATTCTCCCTTTTCTCTTTTTGTGTCAATGGCAGCAATTAAGGATACCGCATTCTGTACCTGGTTTTTTATGTTATTATCATAGCTGGTCCGTATGCTTTTCTCTACATCTTCTAACTTTTTCTCGTTTTCTACCACCTTTTCATAGATAGAAAATATGGAGATTGTGGCAGTTACTAACAGTAGAAATACAGATAATAATGTTACCTTTGTTCTAACCTTTAGATTTTTTAGGCCGAATCTTTTCATTTGTAAACCTCCAAATTTTGATAGGTAGTGTCAAGTCTGACACCCCGTTTTTGTTTCAAAACCTTTTATTTTCAAGGGTTGCACCATCTTTTTTCACAAAAAAACAATGACCCCCTATTTTTTCGTCAATAATTGAATCACCACAAACAAAATTTAACGAAAGG
>JARKQP010000156.1 GCA_029974875.1 Mobilitalea sp. | reverse complement strand
AGGGGCGGCATCCTCCTGATCTGCCATGAGCCGGAGTTCTATGAGGATCTGGTTACCCAGGTATGGGATTGTTCCAAGTGGAGCACGAAGAAATAATAACACCGGTTTAGAATTTTCCTAGTGTACTGTCAGTCTACTTATAGGTGAGATAGTACACCGAGGTATTAAAAAGAGTTTCGCCTTTGTTAGAACCAAGCTACCGCATTGCTTCTAAGCAAAGACGGAACTCTTTTGCCGTCCGTCTGTATCCTTCAACTGGATTAAACATATTATGCTTTATTATTATGACGATGGTTTCATTATGCTTTTACTTTGCTTTCACAAAGGTACCTTCACGTATCTCCCGGAAGGCCTGGTCCAGCTCCTGGGACGTGTTCATAACAATCGGACCTCCCCAGGCAATCGGTTCACGAAGTGGTTTGCCCAGGAACAATACAATTCTCAGTGGCCCGGACTGGGCTGTTACCTCCAGCTCTTCCGCCTTTGAGAACAGGACCGCCCGCCTGGATTCCAGCGCTTGCTTCTCATTACCTCCAAAAACTCCTGAGCCTTCCAGGATATAGGCAAATGCCGTTTCCTCCGGGTCCGTATTGAGGCTCCAGGTTGTGTCCGGAGATATGCTGACGTCCAGTACTGTCGCTTTAACATAGTCGCCCTGCATCGCTCCTGCTTGATTTTTATAGTAGCCGGACAAAATGCGGACAATGCTTCCCTGTTCTTCCACAACAGGGATCATATCTGAACGGATATCCCGGTATTTCGGCTCCACCAGCTTATCCTTTTTCGGGAGGTTAAGCCATAGCTGAAGACCCAGCATACGTTCTGAGGGCTGGGGCATTTCCTGATGGATGATTGCCTTTCCCGCTGTCATCCATTGGCAGCAGCCATCATTGATCGTTCCCTTATTCCCCATACTGTCCCCGTGTTCAATTTCACCCTGGACTAAGTAGGTCACTGTCTCGATTCCCCGGTGGGGGTGCCAGGGAAATCCTTTGATGTAATCCTCAGAATCTACTGAATCAAAGGCATCCAGCATTAAAAAGGGGTCAAAATCATAAACATTATCATAGCCTATTACCCGTACCAGCTTTACACCGGCACCATCCATCTGGCGGTTTCCAACTACAATTTTACTTATTTCCCGTCTGCCCATCTTTTGGACCTCCTTTCAAAGGCTTTCAATCACCTTCTCCTCGTGGATTGCCCGACCACCAGCTCCGCTTCAAAGGTCTTACCCCCGCGCTCGGTCTTGCCGTTAATCATATCAAATAATATCTTAATCGTTTCCTTTGCCATCTCCTGTACCGGCTGGCGTATGGTAGTGATGGAGGGATGATAATAGAAGGAAATATCCATACCATCAAAGCCCGCCACAGAGTAATCCCCTGGAATTTGCTTCCCCATTTCAAAGATCGCTTTGCAGGTGCCTACCGCCATGCTATCAGAAATTGCAAATATGGCAGTGCAGTCAACTCCAGAAGCCATAAGCTGCTTCGTCACTTCATATCCATACTTCATAGAAAAAATATCCATGGTTTCATCCTGCAGATAGCAGACCAGGTTTTCGTCCCTGGGAACATGATTATCCTCCAGGGCTTTTAAATAGCCCTCCAGCCGTAATCTGCCGATGCTTTCATCACGGGGCGGTGCCGCAATCATTGCGATCCGCTTATGCCCCAGCTTGCAAAGATAATCCACCATCCGGTAGCTTTCCTTAAAGTCATCTACCATGACAAAGGAATATTTACTTTTATCTATAATTTCCGAGATACCGCCGGTACTCAGGATAAACGGTACCGTCAGCTGTCTTAGCTTCTCCTCCGAATGGCAGAAATACCCGCCAAGAAATACGATACCCTTCAGCCGTTTTTCCTTTTCCAACAGGAGGGCAACCTCAATCTCGTCCTCATTTTCTTCTACACGGTGCAAAAGAAAGGTGTATTTTTTCTTCTGGATATCCTGCTCGAATACCTTCAACATATTATTAAAGAAAGGGTTTGTGATGCCTTTGATTAATACGGCAATCGTATTGGACTCCGAGCGCTTTAAGTTGCGGGCACTGTTATTCGGAATATAATTATGTTCCTTGATTGCCTGCATGATCTGGGTCTTCGTCTCAGGATTAATATCCGGGTGGTTATTAATTGCCCGGGATACCGTACTGACTGCAACACCACATATTCTTGCTATGTCTTTAATTGTAGTTGTTTCCATCATCAATCTTCCTTTGCATACGCTTCACTATACATGAATTCTGTGGACAGATTTATTTGTCATGAATAAACCTTTAAATACATCCAGTGTAATGTCTGCCGACATTATACCAAGTACCGTATAAAAATGCAATGAAATCCATGATTATCTTCCATAAAGCCTTGTCATATACTTAATCTTTTCCAATAATTCCTCAGAAAGCTCGCCTTTTTGCAGCCGCCACTTCCAGTTGTTTCCTACTGTTGACGGCATATTGATTCTTGCCTCACTATTTAACCCCAGATAATCCTGCACCGGGATCACGCATAGCTTTGCAACGCTCATCTGGGCAAGCCGGATCAGGCTCCAGTTGATATTGTCCGTCCATGACGGGACAGAGTCTGTCTTGGATGAACCTGAGTCCGTTTCCAACTGACTTAAGCCCATATAATTCAGAGCCATCCTCTTATCCTCCGCACCGATGGAACCAATCCATCCCAAAATCGTGTCATTATCATGTGTACCGGTATAGACAACACAGTTTTTATTATAGTTATGGGGAAGGTAGTCGCTATCCTCCCTTGAATCAAAGGCAAATTCCAATACCTTCATACCCGGGTACCCGGTTTCACGAAGGAGCTGGCGGACACTTTCCGTGATATAGCCCAAATCCTCTGCAATGATGTCTACCTGCCCAAGCTTTTGGTCAATTGCATGGAACAGCTCAATTCCCGGTCCTTTTTCCCAATGCCCGTTCTCCGCCGTCGTATCGCCGTAGGGGATGGAATAATATTCATCAAAGCCCTTGAAATGATCGATCCGGACCGTATCATACAGCTTAAAGCAATAGGCGATCCGGCTTAACCACCATTCATATCCGGTTTCCCCGTGCAGCTCCCAGCAGTATAGGGGATTTCCCCACATCTGCCCCGTCGATGAAAATGCATCCGGCGGGCAGCCGGCAACGGCAACCGGGTTCTGTTCCCCGTCAAGCTGGAACAGCTCCGGCTTAGACCAGGTATCGGCACTGTCAAAGGCCACATAGATCGGAAGATCCCCAATGATCTTAATCCCCCTATCATTCGCATATTTCTTCAGCTTTGACCACTGCTTGGTAAAAAGGTACTGGATATATTTATAAAACCGTACATCCTCTGCCAGGTCCATTGCGTACTTAGCCACCGCCTCCGGCCTGCGCCGCCTGATATCCTCATCCCACTCGCACCAGCTTAGGCCTCCGAAGCTGTTTTTTACTGCCATATAGAGGGCATAATCCTCCAGCCAGTATGCATTCTCCTCCTGGAAGGCGCTATATTCTTTATCCTCCTTCAGGTCACTGCGGCCGTAAGCCCTACGGAGCATCAGGAAACGGGACAGGTATATCTTTTCATAATCGATGTATCGTGGATTCTCCCCAAAATCATACTCCTTCATTTCCTCCTCTGTCAGCAGCCCCTCAGCAATCAGCTGCTCCGGATCAATAAAATATGGATTTCCGGCAAAGGTCGAGAAGGATTGGTAGGGCGAGTCCCCATAGCTTGTGGGGCCAATGGGTAGTATCTGCCAGTATTTCTGTCCTGCTTTCTTTATCTGGTCAATAAATTCGTAGGCTTCCTTTGAAAAAGCACCGATTCCGTAATTCGAAGGCAGGCTGGCAATTGGTAACAGCATTCCGCTTGCACGCATAATTATCACATCCTTTAATTTGATAGGTCATCCTTTAACTGCCCCGGCAACCACACCTTCGATAATGTACTTTTGGCAGGTCAGATAAAATACTACAATCGGTATAATCGCCAACACCAGCATGGCCATCATGGCTCCCATATCAATGGAACCGTAGCCGCCCTTCAGATATTGGATTGCAATGGGGATTGTCTTATATTCCGAACCGATCAGCAGATAGGGTAATAAATAATCGTTCCATATCCACATGGTATTTAAGATGCCCACCGTCACCGCAATCGGCTTTAGTACCGGCATTACAACCCGGAAAAAGGTAGTCAGGGTATTACAGCCGTCAATCATGGCTGCCTCCTCCAATTCTATCGGGATCGATTTTACGAAGCCGCTGAACATGAACACGGACAGACCGGCCCCGAACCCCAGGTAAATAAAGATAATGCCGACCGGGTTATCCAGATGCAGCATATTAGCCACCTTGGTCATGGTAAACATAACCATCTGGAATGGTACGATCATGGAAAATGCAAATAAATAATACAGCATGCTATTAAATCTATTCTTTACTCTAGTAATAAACCACGCAGTCATGGAAGTAAATATAATAATAATGGCCACGGAACAAACCGTGATAAAAAAGGACCATCCTGCAGCATTCAAAAAGCCTGTTTTCCCAATTCCGCCGGTATAGTTTTCAAATTCAACAAAGGTCTCTGCATTTGGCAACTTAAAGGGTGCTTCACTGATAAAGAACTTCCCCTTAAAGGAGTTAATCAATACAATGAGGATAGGAGATATAAATGATACTGCCAGCACAACTAAAGCAACAAAGATAACAATTCTGGAGGCTCTGCCCCTATGGCTTTTCTTATTCATTAATTCTCCACCTCCTTGTCTCTTGTAATCCTAAGCTGGATAAATGCCACCAGGGCTACAATGATAAAGAACAGCACTGCCTTCGCCTGACCGATCCCCTCACTCCCGACGGAGCCGTAAAAGGTGTTGTAGATATCCAGCGCCATCATTGTAGTTTTTTTGGAGGGTGCTCCTGCCGTCAGGGCCAGGTTCTGGTCAAAAAGCTTAAAGGAATTTGACATGGTTAAAAATAAACAAATCGTAAAGGAGGGCATTACCAATGGAACCGTCACGCTCTTAAGGATCTGTAACGGCTTCGCCCCGTCAATCATAGCCGCTTCCATAACATCCTTAGGGATATTCTGGATTCCGGCAATATAGATTACCATCATATAGCCGATCATCTGCCAATTCATCAGGATGACCAGGCCCCAAAAGCCATAGGTCGGTGAGTAGGTGAGTGTCACCTCATAATGGTACAGCACACCGTTAATGATCAACTGCCATATATAACCCAGTACAATACCGCCGATCAGGTTCGGCATAAAAAATATAGTCCGAAACAGATTAGTCCCCCTGATCTTCTTGGTCAGTAACAATGCTAACAAAAAAGCAAATACATTAATTGTCGCTACGGATACGATGGAAAACCTCACCGTAAACCATAATGCATTCAAAAATTCCTTATTCCCAAAGGCCGCCTTGTAGTTTTTAATTCCTACCCACTTGGCATCAATCACCGTGGTGAACTCAGTGAAGGACAGGACAATTCCAAGCACAAAAGGAATTATAAATGCTATGGTAAAAGCAATCAAGGTCGGTAATACAAAAATCGGGAAATATCTTTTAGTATGTCTTTTCATACGAATCACAACTCCATCCGCCTGCCGGCACCCTTTTCAAGATAGGAGGAAGGTTTCAAAACCGTTTTTGCCCTTCTGTTTTTGAAACCCTCCTCCATCTGTTTAACGCTACACTTATTTCGCTTTTTCTGATTTCCAGGAATCCTTAACTACTGCCACAACCTCATCCCAGGTCTTGCCACCCTGAGCATACTCCAGTAACGCATCACCAAAGTAG
>JARKQP010000123.1 GCA_029974875.1 Mobilitalea sp. | reverse complement strand
GAGGTGCCGAAGGTTTTAACAAAATAGCCTAAATTCAACAGCTCATCCTCACCCTGTACATATTTTGCAGGACATATAAATGCTTTTCTCATAATGAAACAACCTCCTCATTTTTTAATTGTTTTAATTATAACGCCGTATTTATCCGGTGTCAATGCCTTTTATTAAATCTTTTAATCAAATAGTTCATTTATAGCACTAATATATATATTTTGTTGAAGAATATAGCTATTTTATATCTCTATTGTTAATATTTTTAATTATATTTGCCTCTTGCTTTTTATTAGTT
Organism: Mobilitalea sp.; assembly: GCA_029974875.1. Next base: position 9,836 of record JARKQP010000123.1, on the reverse strand, counting down.
CTCCATTCTTATTCTTACATAATTGTTATAATATGTATTATTTTAACACAAATGCTCTTTTACACGCCTTTTATTCCCAATAAACGCTTCATTTTCCTCGATTTAATTAAACCTTTTTATTATCATTCTTCTGCCCAACCTCTTTTCAGGCAAAAAAATAAGGCATTCCAAAAGCAAGCCGCCTCCTTAACATCTACAATATCTTGAAGTATAAAGTATATCTTCCCGGTATATTGTCGTTGTCCTAAAGGGATTATTACTTTTGGAGCACCTTTACATATATTTACCCTGTATCTATAAAATTCTATCCGCTTTCCTGGACAGCCTCCCTGTATTTGGTAGGAGATGCCCCCGTATGCTTCTTAAATGCCAAGGAAAAATAATTGGTATCATTATAGCCTACCATCATGGCTATCTTCCCTGTCTTACTGCTGGTATTTACAAGGAGGGACTGCGCCTTTTCTATTCTTTTCCTGACTATGTACTCATTGCAGCCTTCCCCCTTTACCCTCTTAAAAAGCCTGGAAAAGTAATTTGGTGTTATATATAAATTTGCCGCAATGCTTGAAACGGATAAATCCGTGGAAAGATTTTCATCAATATAGCGGACCGCCTGCAAAATAATCTCATGGCCGTTTAATTTTTCATTGCCGGAGATCTGGGATAGGAATGCTTTCGTAACCTCCAAAGTCTCCTCTTTGCTTGCATGAATTAAGGATTTTAATACTTCATTCAGCTTATCGTCAGCATTTTCCCCTGAATTGCTTAAATAGGAAAAGTAAACCGAGGATGCAATTTCAAAGCAGCATCTTCTTATATAATTAACGGTTAAATTATAGGACTCCGTAGCCTTGCCAAAGGTTTCGAATATCCGCAGCACATATTCCATATTCGCTATATTCGCGTTCATAGTCGCCTTTAATTCCTGGTAAATATCCCTGAAAATATCTGCCCTGCTCTGGGACTGGTAGGATTGGACAATTTCCTTTATGCTTTCCTTCTCATGGCTTAATAAATAAATCGCGTCATTATAAGAAATCATAAGGTTAAAGAAACCCTTCACCACACTTCCCAGGACAACCTTCGGGCTAATATTGTATTCATCCTTTAATATGTTGTTTAATTGCTCGATCTGTTCTACGATCTCATTTTCATTGTCTTTGTCAAAGAACACCATTACAATTTTTCCGTCATCATCCATGAAGGTGATGCCTGCATTCTGGGCATCTATCATACTGATGCAGATATTTTTAATTGACAGGGCTGTAAAGCTTTCATCACCTTCATTCCCCTTCATATGTAATTCCGGCACTAAAATTGCAACCTGTAAGCTCTGTTCCCTGTCATATTGGTATTTTAATAAGAAGTTTATAACCTCATTGGTGTGCTCTATTTTATTATGGATCAGCTTCTTCATAATCTTTTCCAGTGCGAGCTGTTCTGCTGTTCCCTGTGCCCTCCGGGTTCTTATCTCACGGTATGCCGATTCCTTCTGCCGGTCCAGGGCCGTCACCTGTTTTCGTATTGTATCGGTCAAAACCTGTTCATCGATGGGTTTTAAAAAGAAATCGGCCACCTGCAGGCGGAGGCACTGTCTGACATATTCAAAATTATCATATCCGGTTAATACGATAATCCTTATATTCTGGGTCATGTCCCTGATTTTCTCCACCAGCTCAATTCCCGTCATTTCTGTCATACTGATATCCGTAATCATGATATCAATTTTTTCTCTTTCCAGTATTTCCAAGGCTTCTTTTCCTGAAGCAGCCGTAAAGACCTCCTCTATCCCTAAGCTATTCCAGGGAATTACTTTTTTAATTCCCATCCGTATCATTTTCTCATCGTCAACAATAAGAACCTTGTACACAAAAAGCACCTCCTCTAATCAGAATTCTTTTGAAATGGAAGACGGATTTGCACAGTGATACCACTCAAATTGTTTTTCATAAAATACAGCCCATACTGCTTTCCAAACATAATCTCTATTCTTTTGTTTACATTTCTCACTCCATAACCAAAGGTTTCATACACTTCAGAGATAGAATTATTTAATGCCCTGATTTGTTCCTCTGTCATTCCGGATCCGTTGTCAATGACCTCGATCAAAATATCCTCTTTATCCCTTTCTGCCGTAATGGTTACCTTTCCCTTGTTTCCATCCTTAATTTTAATCCCATGGTAAATCGCATTTTCTACCAAGGGCTGTAACGTCATTTTAGGAATTTCGACTCCCAAAAATTCTTCTTTTACGTTTATTTCACTTTCCACGATATTATCGTATCTCATATTTTGAATAATCAAATAATTTTCAATATGTGAGATTTCCTGATCCAGGGTAATGATATCCTTCCCCTTGCTAAGGCAAATCCTATAATAAGATGCTAATGCCTTTACCATGGTTGATACTTCCTTATTTCCGTCGGAAATTGCCTGCCAATGAATGCAGTCCAAGGTATTATATAAAAAATGGGGCTTTATCTGGGCTTGAAGTGCATTAAGCCTGATTTGCTGCAGCTGCTGCTGTTCAAACTTAACCTGCTCCATTAAGATGTAGATTTCCTCCATCATACTGTTAAATCCCAGAGCCAGCTTTTTAAAGTCTTCCCCCATATTCTCCTCATTCATACGGATCTCAAGCTGGCCATTTGATACGGCTTCCATTTTGCTGACTACATTGTCTAATGGTTTATAGGCAATAGCCACCAGTTTCCTTAATAAAAATAAACAAATGCCGACCATGCCTATCATTACAATCACCAATATTACCATAACCCTTATGCTATTTTGCGCCAGCTCTGCTGTAGGAATAATCTGCACAAGGTAATACTTCCATTGTCCTATCTTTTGATAGGTATATAATTGGCCTGATTTCACAAAGCTTCCGTTGGCGCCGCTTAACCGGTCCAGATAATCCACTTTAGTACCTATCAGATTTTTATCCGCGATGGCTATAACCGTTCCGGCCTGGTCAATAAAATTAATTTTAGAATTATAATGCTCGTTGTGCTGTGTGAAAATTTGTGCCAGATTATTATCCTTTATATTGATGCATAGTAATCCAATCCGCTTCCCTATTGTTTTCGTGGAATAAATTGGGTAGTATATAATTAAAGCGTACTCCTCATAATAGGAAAATATATTATTAAAGGACATCCGTATCGAACCATCATCCATGTTTTTACTGTTTTTATAATCATCCTCGTAATTATCATAGAACCTGGACCTGTACAGGCTTACATCCCCTTTATAAATATAGTCGCCGGAATTTTCATTGATAACCACCATAAAATTAATGTTTGCATTTACATTTGTTGCATTTACTAAAGTATTCCTCGCCGAAGTAGCCAGGCTATAATAGGTTTCTTTTTTGCTTTTATCACAGTTTAAATAGGCTTGGACCGAAGTATCCATAACTAAAGCATAGGTTAATTCTTTATAATTTGTAAAGGTTGCTTCATAATTAGAGGCCATAGAATACAATTGCTCTTCTGCCATATTTTTAGACTGGTTCCTCGCTATCAGTACAAAGGATACCGTAGATACAATTAATATGACCATTGTTGTTATCACGATGCTGAGAGAAATAAACAAGGTCATTTTCTTATCAAATTTCCAGTGATTAAATTTTTCCATCCATTTATTCATCCTGACTCCCCGCCTTTTAACTCTTTACTGTATGCTCCTTCTCCATATTACACAAATAAAACCTCTTATACAATAAAAAAGAATGAAAATGGAATACAGAGGGCGACTCTTACGATATCACCCTCCATATGATTACCTTCTAGCCTTTGACCGCCCCTGCTGTCATGCCCTTGACCAGCTTATCCTGGAAGAAGATAAACATAATAATCATGGGCAAAACACTCAGGGTAAGTACCGCCATAATCATTGGTGTATTCATCGAATATTGCCCCTGAAACTCCCATACTGCTAATGGCAGGGTACGGTTTTCAATGGATTGCGTTAAAGTATATGCGAAGCTGAACTCATTCCACATGTTAACACCATTATAAATGGCCAGGGTAGACAGCCCCGCTTTTGATAAGGGAAGTATAATCCTTGTAAACATCATATACTTGTTACAGCCGTCTATCTCTGCTGATTCTTCAATCTCCCTCGGGATACTTTTCATAAAGCTCGTTAATATAAATACGGAAATCGGGATGCCAAATGCAACATATGGTCCGATTAAAGCCCATATCGTGTCATACATATGGGTTTTCTGCGCCATTTTAAATACGGGGATGAGCGTAATATGGAGGGGAATTGACATACAGGCTACAATTAATGCATAGAGAGGATTTGCCAGCTTAAATTTAAACCTTGCCAAAGGATAGGAGGCACAGGCTGATATCATCAGCAGTAAAGCCAGCGAAATTGCCAATACAATGACACTGTTCTTAAAGTAATTCCAAAACCCTCCGGTCAAAACCCCGGTGAAATTACTGAAGTTAAGGGATTCCGGCAATTCAAATACCCCTTTGACCAGCATCTCAAATCTTTCTTTAAAGGAATTTATCGCCATGAAGATGAAGGGCAGAACAGATACCAGTATGTAAAAAGTTGCAAGAATAAACGCAATTGTCCAGGATATGATGCTTTTTATTTTACCTCTCTTAATTTCATCCATTTTACACCTCTTTCTTACCATTCAACAATTTCATCGTAATTAATGACACCATGGTAATCAAAATAAACATCCCTCCTGCAACTGCAGAGCCATATCCCATATTAAAGGTTTTAAAGGATTGCTTGTACATATAGGTTGCCATTAATTCAGTTGAGGTTCCGGGGCCGCCGCCAGTCATAACATAGATCAAATCAAAATATTTCAAAGAGCCTACCATGGAAAGAATCGCTGCACTTTTCATAGATGGCACCAAAAGCGGTAATGCGATCCTCCAAAAATACTGTCCCTTTGTGGCTCCGTCAATTCTTGCTGCCTCAAACACATCAAAGGGAATATTCGTATAGGCAGCCATAAAATATACCATGTAAAAAGGCGTAAACTGCCAGCAAATAACTGCAATCACCGTTAACAGCGCTAATTTCGGATTCCCAAGCAGATCAACCTTGCCCCCGCCGAACCAGCCTGAAATAGTGCTGACAATACCTCCGTTCGTTGCTAAAGCATAGGTAAATAAAAATCCTATTGCGACGGAAGACATTAATAAGGGAATAAACCACAAAACCTTATATACATTCAATTTCTTCCCGCCAAAATCTAAAAATGTTGCCAGCGCCAGACCAATGGGGATTTGGACACTGATTGATAAAACCATAATGACTAAATTATTCTTGAAAGCAATCCAGAACTTGCTATCCTTCAATAAGGTTACCCAGTTTGATAATCCTATAAATTCCTTATCTGCCGAAATTCCATTCCATTTATATCCACTCGTAATAAATGTATCTAAAATCGGATAAAAGATGAAAATAACCAACAATATCATTACCGGTGCCAAGAATACTGCGGCCGCCCTATTGGTAGTCCGTTGCCTTTGCAGCTGCAGGGAAAGTCTGCTTCCTTCCATTCATAAATTCCTCCTTCCAATTTGTCGCTTATATTCTCCAAGCACTAATATATTAACAAGATGGGGCTTTAAATGACATAGAAATATCTTCACACTATCTATAATTTTTGTGTCTCTTAACCACTTTGGTTCCCAGGGACAAAGAATCTGCGTGTTTATTCACCCTGGATGCTAAAAGAGCCCGTAATGCTGAAAGGGCCTGGGATGCTGAAAGCGCCCGGAATACTGAAAGCGCCCGGAATACTGAAAGGACCCGGTGTAGCATAAATGCACCAGGTCCTTTTAAATCAGGCTATGTTAAAATTCCTCATCATGCCGATTATCATTTAGACTTATTATATTCTTCCATCGATTGCTGGAGCTTGGTTGCCGCATCCTCCGGAGTCATGGTTAATCCGAAGATTTCCTGGCAAGTATCCAGGTGGGTCTGTGCCACTGCCGGCGGCAGGTACTGGTCATACCATAGCTGTGTGGAAGAAGCAGTATTTGCTGCCGTTAAAATATCCTTCGTAACAGGATCAGTGATTAAATCGCCCACATTTTTGACCGGAGGTATTTTTCCTTTATCAACCATTAATTGGACTGTATCATCATTTGCATAATAGGTTACAAATTCAAATGCTGCTTTTAATTTATCACCGGTGCAATTAAAGGAGATAAACTGGTCGCCGACTGTTCCGATTTGAATGGATGCATCGGCAGCTGACCCATCTACTGCAGGAAATGAGAACCAGCCAATTTTTTTATAAAAATCAGGGCTATCTGCCTGGAAGGTTCCTGTATACCAGGAGCCGCAGCATAGCATTGCAGCTGATTCCTGATACATTAATTGCTTTGCCTGCCCGTCATCCTCGCTTAAGGAATTAACGCCCTCCGGGAAATATCCTTTTTTGACCCATTCCTGGATCTTCTGCCCGGCATAAATAAAGCTATCATCTTCAAAGCTTCCGCTTCCGTCAACTGCTTTCTGGAACGGCTCCAGCCCTCCCTTACGGGCTGCCAAATTCATAAAATACATGGAGCCGGTCCATTTTGAACTATTGGCTAAAGCAAATGGTGTGATACCGTTTTGGACAAACACTTCACATACCTTTTCCAGCTCGGAAATGGTCTTCGGAACTTCCAATTTATATTTTTCAAACATTTCTTTATTATAAAATACGCCTGAAATAGAAACATTAATGATCGGTACTGAATAAATTTTTCCGTCATATGAGGCCTGCGCAACTGCCGCATCCATAATTTTATCCGGAAGCTGGCTTGCGTTAAACAAATCATCAATCGGTTGTGCAAAGCCTGATTTTATATACTCATTCATTGGTCCACCTGACCAGGAAGTATATATATCCGGGCATTCACCTGAGCTCATTGCTATAACAAGCTTTTCCTTGTATGTATCATTTTGTGTCGGAACCATTTTAATGGTATAACCTGAATCCGTATTCTTATTAAATTGATCTACTGCATATTCCATGATGTCTTTGTCCGGACTTTCTGTCGCGATATTCCAGAATAATATTTCCTTGCTCTCCCCTGACGCCGCCTTTGAATCCCCCGAATCTGCTGCCGGAGCTTTCGTCCCTGTTGCTGTTGTATTGTCAGTTGAACTGGCTGTTTTGTTACCTGAATCCCCGCAACCAACTAGTAAAGAAGCAACCATGGTAAGACTTAACACTATACCTAATGCTTTTTTTTTCATACCTTTCCTCCTTGCATTGATTTTTACTACACTAACGATTATTTGGCCGTTAGGCCACTGGGTATCGGATGTGGAATGATCTTCATTTCACACTATTATAATAGCATTGTTTGATAGTGATTAAAATTTAATAAAGTGTCTTTCTTATATAATAATCTTACCGTATTTTATTAATAGGGCTAAATCAAAAAAGAACCGCTGCAAAACTGACTCTGCTCTTACAGCGGTTCTCATATGTATTATCTGTTCGGGGAAACAAACAATGAACCCAGAATTTTTAAACAAAATCACCAATATTTCATGGTATATATCATCAACTATCCAGATGCAAATACTCTTTAGGTGAACACCCCATGATCATGCGGAAATTCCTATGGAAGGTACGGAGGTTCTCATAGCCGCATCGTTCCGCCACCTCCGAAACAGACATTTGCTGCTCTTTTAATAAATTACATGCCTGGGCGATCCGGTAATTATTGAGATAATCCGTAAACCGCATTTCTGTCATCCGTGTAAATAATTTAGACAGATAAGCATAGTCATACTGTACTGCCCTGGAAATGGCTTTTAAGGAGCACTCCGTACTGTAATGTGTATCAACATAAGCAAAGATTTGCTGGAGCAATACTGTTTGGGAATTACTGTTGGCCAGCTCCATACCCGTCGTCTTAACCAGCTCGTCACAGATATGGTATAGCAAGCTCTTCTGGGCATAAATTGATTTGCAGTTAAAGAAATCCGGTTCATTTTCCAAATGAATCACATTATTCTCCGGTATACAGTCCCGGTGATCCGCATAAAATCCCCCTATGATTTCCGGTGCAAACAATACAACATGAATCCTGCACTCATCTGCCACCGAAAAATGATGGATCTGATTACAAAAGATAAATGCCAGATCCCCCTTCGTCATTATATATTGCTTCTTCTCAACCTGCAGAATAAGCCTTCCCTCCACGATGTAGATCAGCTCATATGCCCGGTGCAGATGCGCCGGAAAGGGCTGATTATTCATCTCATTCACCCGGAAAAAATCTTTTCCCTTCATTCCATGATGCTCAAAAAAGAAAAACATACAAACCCTCCCCTCCGGTTTCCTCCACCCTCTACTTTTCCTTCCTCTAATATAACACGAATTTTATCTCACTTTCCACAACAATTTGCATTGTAATATACATAACGGTTCAAATATAATGCAGATATCATTAAACAATATCAGGAGGCAAACCTTCCGCAAAAAAAGGAGGCAAAGCCTCCTAAAAAAGAAGGAGGCTTATAAAAAATGGCTCATACATACCATGTTGCAAAAACCGGCTCCAATTCAAATGCCGGCTCCAAAGCGGCTCCATTTCTTACAATCAATGCTGCCGCCACCGTCGCACGGGCGGGAGACACAATTATGGTCCATGAAGGTACCTATCGCGAATGGGTAAAGCCTGCCGAAGGCGGCCTGAGTAATACCCGCCGCATCACCTATCAGGCTGCCGATGGCGAAAAAGTAATAATCAAAGGTTCCGAGCAGGTGACAAACTGGGAACAGGTAGAGGGTACCATCTGGAAGGCAATTCTGTCAAACACCATCTTCGGTGATTATAATCCTTTCGTCGAAACCGCGTTGGGTGACTGGCTTGTCCTCCCGGTGGGGCGCTCGGCCCACTTAGGTGATGTATATTTAAACGGTATGTCTTTTTATGAGGCTGAAAGCTACGACGCATTAAAAAACCCTATCATCCGTACCGAAATATTAGATCACTGGACGAATGAAACCACAGCAGTAAAAAATTCAGCCCAGACCAAATATTTATGGTTTGCTGAGGTTGACGAAAAAAACACTACTATTTATGCAAACTTTCATGAATCTGATCCCAACCAGGAGCTGACGGAAATCAATGTACGCAAGTGCTGCTTCTATCCAGAGCGGACAGGTGTGGACTATATCACTGTCAGCGGCTTTGAAATAGCCCAGGCAGCGACCCCCTGGACACCTCCCACAGCAGATCAGCCGGGTTTGATCGGTCCAGGCTGGAGCAAGGGCTGGATCATCGAAAACAATATCATCCATGATGCCAAATGCAGTGCCATCAGCATCGGAAAGGAAGCCTCCACAGGGAATAACTTCCGTACCTTCCGTAAGGATAAGCCCGGATACCAATATCAGCTGGAATCTGTTTTTACCGCCTATAAATACGGCTGGTCTAAGGAAAAAATCGGTTCCCATATTATCCGGAATAATACTATTTATGATTGCGGCCAGAACGGAGTAGTCGGCCATTTGGGATGTGTATTCAGCGAAATCCATCATAATCACATCTACAATATTGCAGTAAAAAGAGAGTTCTACGGATATGAAATTGCCGGCATCAAGCTTCATGCTGCCATCGATGTCCAAATCCACCATAACCATATCCATGACTGCTCCCTTGGCACCTGGCTGGACTGGCAGGCACAGGGAACCAGAGTCAGCAAGAACCTTTATTATAACAATAACCGGGATCTCTTTATCGAAGTAAGCCATGGTCCATTTTTAGTCGACCACAACATCCTGGGCTCCGCATATTCACTGGATAACCATGCCCAGGGCGGTGCTTATGTGAAAA
>JARKQP010000120.1 GCA_029974875.1 Mobilitalea sp. | reverse complement strand
CTTTTTAGTCCATATAATAAGGATAACAATAGGGATAATAATACCTATAATAATGCTAATAAAGGATACGGATAAGGATGTAAGGATGCGGATATGGAGAAGGAGAATAAGGTATTAATCATAACAGGCGGACGCACGGATGAGGAATTCCTGCACAGGTTCATGGAGCAGGAGCAATTCCATATGGTCATAGCCGCAGACAGCGGCCTCTCCGTGGCCGACCGGTTACAGCTTCAGCTGGATTATATCGTCGGGGATTTTGATTCAGTCCCGGAGGAGATATTAAACCGGTACTCCGGGAAAGCTATTCCTACCCACAGGTTTCCAAGGGAGAAGGACAAGACCGACACCCATATTGCGGTTGAGCTGGCCTTAATGCAGAAGCCCACCTCCATCCTGATCCTGGGAGGAACAGGGTCAAGACTGGATCATGTCCTGGCAAACATCCATCTTTTATTGTTGCCCATGCAGCTTGGGATTCCGGCGGCCATAGTGGATGCAAATAATAAAATCTATTTGAAAAATAGGAGCTTTACAGTAGAAAGAGCCGGACAGTATGGAGACTATGTCTCCCTGATGCCTTTTACGGAAAGGGTCAGCGGGCTTACCTTAAAGGGCTTTAAATATCCCCTTGACCATATTATTCTGGAGGCAGGAAGCAGCCTTGGAATAAGCAATGAAATATCAGGGGACATAGGAGAGGTTGAGTTCCTGGAGGGAATCCTTCTGGTAATTGAAACAAGAGATTAGGGCGTTTTCATAAATCTACACACAGAGAGTTTCCGGGAGTACCCATGAAGTACGCTCATTAAAAATAAGGAAGGTATACACGGATGAAATTAGGTATCGTAGGCTTACCCAATGTAGGTAAGAGCACACTTTTTAATTCACTGACTAAGGCAGGGGCAGAATCGGCGAACTATCCCTTCTGTACAATAGACCCTAACGTTGGTATTGTAGCGGTTCCGGATCAGAGGCTAAAGGTTCTGGGGGATCTGTACCATACGGAAAAAATAGTTCCGGCGGCAATCGAGTTTGTTGATATTGCTGGGCTGGTCCGGGGTGCCTCCAAGGGAGAAGGCCTGGGAAATCAGTTCCTTTCCCACATCAGGGAGGTGGACGCCATCGTTCATGTGGTACGGTGCTTTGAGGACACCAATGTTATCCATGTGGATGGCTCGGTGGATCCCTTAAGGGATATTGAGACCATCAATCTTGAGCTGGTATTCTCAGATCTGGATATGATTGAGCGGAGGATATCAAGGACTGCGAAGGGTGCTAAGAATGACAAGTCCCTTGCTAAGGAGCTGGGTCTGCAGGAACGCATAAAGGCCCATCTGGAGGAGGGAAAGCTGGCAAAGGTTTTCCAGACAGAGGATGAGGAAGAGGCGGCGCTCCTTGCGGAGTACAACCTGCTGACAGCAAAGCCGGTGATCTATGCAGCGAATGTTGTGGACAGCGAGCTGGCGGATGATGGGGCAGGCAATGAATATGTCCAGGTGGTCCGTAAATTTGCGGAGCAGGAGAATTCAGAGTTATTTGTAATCTGTGCACAGATCGAGCAGGAGATTGCAGAGCTGGAAGAGGACGAGAAGAAGATGTTTCTTGAGGAGCTTGGTTTAAATGAATCCGGATTGGAAAAGCTAATAAAGGCCAGCTACCACATTCTCGGACTGATCTCCTTCCTGACGGCAGGCCCGAAGGAAACGAGGGCTTGGACCATCAAGGTGGGTACGAAGGCTCCCCAGGCAGCCGGTAAAATCCATTCTGATTTTGAGAGGGGCTTTATCCGGGCAGAGATCGTAAATTACGATGCCCTGGT
>JARKQP010000110.1 GCA_029974875.1 Mobilitalea sp. | reverse complement strand
TTTATCTGTAAAGCATAGCAGGCTCTTTGCTTCTTCTATTTTTCTGCGTGTTATATAGTCATTCAGGCTAAAACCAAGTTCGGATTTGAATTTTGTTGAAATATAGACCTTGCTCTTACCTACAAATTCAGCTACATCTGCAACCGTGATTGGGGCATTAACAGAGTTGCCGACATACTGGATACACTTATTTACCAAGGGTGAAATGCCGTTAGGAGTTGTTGACTTTAATACACGCTTTGCAAAATCTGTGAAAGCGTTGTAAGAGAGCTTATACATGGCATCAATGCTTTGGGCTCTTTCTATTTGTTTTATATAAGCCTCACATAATTGTAATGAAGTATCGATATCTAAGCCGCTTTGAATAGCACGGCGCGAAGCGAGGGCAATATGAAGAATAAAATTATTCTTATTATCACGTAATGGCAATCCGGCATGGATACCGGGTATGGATAGGGCGCTATTGGAGATAAGATGGTTTAAAGCATCAGCATTGCCGCTTCCGATTAAGTGGAGATATTTTTGCTCTATGGAATAGGAATGGGTATACGAGGGGCTTTTATCATCCCTGCTATTATACGAATTAGTTATAATCTGCTGGTTAAGCTGTTCTGTGGTTTGGGAGTCAGCATCGATATATGGATAGATTTCATCATTTGGAATAACAATGTCATTAATCTGATAATGCAGATATCCAAGGGTCGATACGAAGCGCTTTATCTCCATGCAGGGAATAATGGATAAATGCTGGATGAGTGTCTCATAGTATTTTGAAGGTACGAATGCCTCAGACATAATGGTGCGTACCTCGTTATCGCTGCATGGAACACTTGATACAGGTCCTATGAGTAAATAACCCTGGGTTGCCTTATCACGGATGCAGCCAAAGAACAGGGAATGGTTACTTACAACGAAGGAGATGGTATTTTTCATTTCGTAGAATTCGTCGATTGCATTTGAAAAGGCATCCATTTCTTCTTCAATTAATGGATATTGAATGAGAAGGATTTTATGATCCGTATAATATCGGATAGGTATTTCATAGGAATGGTAGAATAGCTCGCAAAGTGTTTCGAAATCTATTGTTTTCATGCTTATCTCTCCTCACTTATCTCCTGAATTCATGCATTTGAATGCATTTGAATTTGATAATATTAATATATCACAATATTTATTGGATTTCTACAATGAAAAAATAAAATACTAAATAATATATTACAATGAAAAATTAAAATATAGTATAAGATATTGCAATACAAAATATACTTAATCGGCTAAGATAATAGCAAAGCTTTTCAAAGTTTTTATGAAAGGGGGTACACTGAATGGATGAGGAAAAGTATGAGAGAGCCTTTCGTTTAATAGCAGCAGCCGGCGAATCAAAATCACATTCTATGCTGGCAATTGATGCGGCGGGTGAGGGGGATTTCGAAAAGGCTAAAAAACTGTTGGGTGAAGCGGAACAGGAGCTTAGGCAGGCACATAATTTAGAGCTGCAGATGATTAAGGAGGAAGCATCGGGAAAGCATGTAGAAGTGAATATAATTCTGGTTCATGCACATGACCATCTTACGATGGCGATGCTTACCATGGAGCGTGCAGAGGAAGCGATCCGGTTATATAGGATCATTCATTCTTTGTTAAAGTGAGCAATGGAGGTATCTGAATGAGGATTTCATTGTTTTGCGCAGGCGGAATGTCTACGGAAATGTTAGTCAAGAAGATTATCAAGGCAGCGGACAAAAAAGGATATACCGGTGTTGAGTGTGCTGCTTTTGGAATAAGTGAATTAAAAGAGCAGGCACCGGGCAGTGACATCATTTTATTAGGACCGCAGATCGGATTCCGGGAGAAAAAAGTGAAGGAAATGGTTCCGGATATTCCGATTGCCGTAATCAATATGGCTGATTATGGACTGATGAATGGCAATAACATTTTTGAGATGGTTATAAAAACTTTAAGATTATAGTAGCTGTTAAAATCTAACCCATATTAAAAATCGAACCATACTAAAAATCGGACTATACTAAGAATCGGACTATACTAAAAATCAAATGGATGTTCTATACGGGATAAAAAGATATTAAGGCCAAAGGCAAAGAAAAGGAGATAGAAAATATGAAAAAGTTTAATTATGTAATTAAGGATGCACTGGGACTCCATGCAAGACCGGCAGGCATGTTAGCAAAAGCAGCCCAGCAATTTGAATCAAAAATCAACATGGAGAACAAGGGTAAAAGCATAGATGCCAAGAAAATCATGATGATTCTTGGCGCGGGAATTAAATGCGGCGAAGAGGTGGCCGTAATAATTGAAGGCAGTGACGAGGATAAGGCATATACAGAATTGCATAAGTTTTTTACAGCGCAGCTATAATCGCAGGGGGTATTTAGTGTGGAGCAATTTATCGGAAAAACAATTTGCCCAGGAATTGCAATAGGGCGTATTAAAATATATGCCAAAGAGGAAAGACAGATCAAACGCAATCAAATTGATGATGCTGCAGCTGAAGTAGCCAGATACCATGCGGCAAAAGATAGGGCAGTTGAGGAATTAAAAGTATTACAGAGTAAAGCGGTAAAAGAGGTCGGGGAATTAAATGCTGAGATCTTTGAAGTACATGCAATGATGCTTGAGGATGTTGATTTTGTTGCTTGTGTTGAAAATATTATTACCCGGCAGCAGACAAATGCTGAATATGCCGTAGCCAGCGCAGGAGATAATTTTTATTCCATGTTTTCAGCGATGGAGGATGAATATTTCAAGGCGCGTGCGATTGATGTAAAGGATATATCGGAACGGGTGATATCAATATTATCAGGTAAAAGCACGGGTAGTGACATTGGGGATGAACCAATTATTATCGCAGCGCAGGATTTGACTCCAAGTGAAACGGTCCAGATGGACAAGGATAAGCTTTTGGCCTTTGTTACGGAACAGGGCTCAAGTAATTCCCATACTGCAATATTAGCCAGGACCATGAATATCCCGGCGGTTACCGGAATAGTGATCCAAAAGGATTGGGACGGCAAGCTGGCGGTTACTGACGGATTTACCGGAACCTTAATCATCGATCCGGACCAGGATACACTGGAGCGTATGAGGGCAAAGCAGCAGGAAGGTATGAAGCAGCAGGAATTATTGCAGCAGCTAAAGGGAAAGGAAGATATAACCTTAGACGGAAAAAGCATTAAATTATATGCTAACATTGGCAGCTCCTCGGATCTTGCAATGGTACATAGCAATGACGCCAGAGGGATAGGCTTGTTCCGCAGTGAATTCTTATATCTGGAAAATGACCATTTACCGACCGAGGAAGAGCAATTCAAAGAGTACAAGTCAGTTTTGGAGAAGATGGCCGGGAAAAAGGTCATCATCAGAACAATGGATATCGGAGCAGATAAGCAGCTGGATTACCTGGATCTGGGGAAAGAAGAAAATCCGGCTATGGGATACCGTGCCATCCGTATTTGTCTGGATCAGACGGAGATATTTAAAACTCAGCTCCGGGCATTATACCGCGCCAGCTTTTATGGAAATTTATCCATCATGTATCCAATGATTATCTCACTGGAGGAAGTGCACAAAATCAAGCAAATCGTTAGTGGGGTCCAAAAGGAGCTGACAGAACAGGGTATCCCCTTTGGAGAGGTAGAGCAGGGCATTATGATAGAGACACCTGCTGCAGTCATGATAAGCGCTGAGCTCGCGAAGGAAGTGGATTTCTTTAGCATTGGAACCAATGATTTAACCCAATACACCCTTGCAATAGATAGGCAGAACAGCAGGCTGGATCAATTTTATAATCCACACCATCCGGCAATTCTTTACATGATTAAAATGATCGTCGATAACGCCCATCAATATAATTGCTGGGTTGGAATCTGTGGAGAATTGGGGGCAGATCTCTCGCTGACAGATACATTCCTGCGGCTTGGAATTGATGAATTATCCGTCAGTCCCAGTTCTATATTGCCCATACGTAAAATAATCAGGAATTTTAGTACAAAAAATTAACCCTAAAGGAGAGGGGAACAGATGGGGCAGGATACACAACTAGAAGGTAGTAAGGCTGGGTTTATAGCGAGCTGGAACAAAAGAAATAAATCAAGCCGGTCAATAAAAAAAGTATGGGAAGAGCCTTTTCAGGAAAGAGAGGAAGCTATACAAAGGGAGGAAGCTATGGGTATGCATCAGGCAGAAATAGAAGCCCTTCATGAGACCCTGTTATCATTTGGTGAGACAATCCATAATATTGATTTAACAACAGAAGAGATGACGAAATGCTTGGTTGTACAGGCGAATGAGGTTCAGGACGTCAATGCAAAGGCTATGGATATCGGGCAGGCAATAGATAATACGTTTTCTAATGTGGATGTATTGGCAAGTGGCTATGGGCGTGTGATGGAATATAGTTCACAGGGAAATACCATGCTGTCAGACTTGGCAAAAATCAGCAAGGAAACGAAGGAATCCGTAGAAACAGTCCATAAATATACGGCTGCAACGAATTTATCAACCGGTGAGATTAGAAAGGCAACTACATTTATTACCAATATAGCAGCCCAAACTAACCTGCTGTCACTGAACGCCAGTATTGAGGCTGCAAGAGCGGGGGAACATGGAAAAGGCTTTGCAGTGGTGGCAAATGAGATAAGAAAGCTTGCCGAACAATCCAAAACAGCGGCAGCCCAGATCATAGCTATTGTAGATACGTTGATTACCAATTCAAATGCAAGTGTGGATATTATGGAACGGGTAACTGAGAATATGGCCAATCAGAATGAAAAACTAAAAAGTACAAGTGAGGTATTTGAGGGGCTTGGCAAGGAGATGAATCTAGTATCCGGTGCAATTGAAGACATAACCCTTTCAATGGTAGAGCTTGAAGGGCTGAAGGGTGATGTGACTGGAAGTGTATCTAATCTCGCAGCAATATCTGAGGAGAATGCTGCAAGTGCCCAGGAAATATCAGCTACCATACAGGAACTGAATCAAAAAATTGTAAGCTGTACAAAGGTAATGGAATTGGTTTAAATGCCGGATTATTTTATTGGTGGCGGATGCTGCTGATTAATAATCAGAAATTTTTAATCTATAAATATGGTTGAATAAAACACGAAAAAATGATAAATTTAATCGTGTTTTATTTTTTTAAAATAATATGTGTCTGACAGGCACATACAAAATTCTGCGGAATTTTACGCTATATCGGGGATGGTACTATATTATAAGGATTTACATATACAAGCTAAAGAGATTCTGCTATAATTTGTTTAAATAATACTGCAAAGGAGGCCGCTGCATAGAATGAGAATTTATTTAGATAATTGCTGTTTTAATAGGCCGTATGATGACCAGACACAGTTGAAAATTTTTTAGAAACACAAGCAAAATTGAATGTTCAGAAGGATATAATAGAAGGAAAGCACGATTTAATATGGTCATTTATTTTGGGATATGAAAATGAACAGAATCCGTTTGATATGAGGAAAAGTGCAATTAGTGAATGGCGTGGACTAGCCAGATCATCTGTAGCTTTGAATGATAATATATTTCATTACGCGGAAACTCTTTTGGTAAAAGGAATAAAAGAAAAAGATGCCTTACATATTGCTTGTGCTGTTGAGGCAAAATGTGAAGTGTTTTTGACAACGGATAGGAAATTGTTGAATACTCGAATAGAGAAGATAGAGGTAATGAGTCCTATTGATTTTGTATCGAGAATGGAGGAATAAGTATGGAAGGAAATGCAGCATATAAGCCGGATTCCATTATTAAACAAGAAGGCATGAAAATATTACTTGAGGGCTTGGGAAAAGTAGATGCGGAGCGCTTTATATCATTGGTAATAAGGGAGCCCTTTGATTATACGAAATGGCAGGAAAATCTATTCCAAAATATGAGCCTGAATGAGTTATGTGATAGGGCTATGGAAAATTATAACCGAAAACAAGATAAATAACTTCTGTCAACCATTCATCTTAAAAAGTGTCGTAGCGGGCTATGAGCAGATATAGGAAATCAGCCACCTCTCCGGCACTTTCTTTCCGTCCATAACCCATGTACACAATACGCCGGTGCAGCCAGAGGCGAGGAAAGTATACAGCCATTCCTCAGCCAAGGCATAGATACCATCATAATGGCAGGCAGTGGGAAAGAAGCTTTGGAGCAGATAGGGAAGAAGATCTATGAATGGTTGTTAGGATCCAAGGGTTGCATTAACCGTGAGCCTGACTTATAATATTTGGTAAGAGAGACCGAGGCAGTTATCAATTCCAGAATGGAAGAAGGGGCTGTTAAGGATAGAAACGGAGGTAAATATGAATATTGGAGTGAATTTCTTCGGATTAAAGAAGAACTTATATCATGATTTTAATGGGACTTTGGAAGGGTTAAAAAAGGGCGGATTCACATTTGTGGAGCTGTGCGTGATTTTTGCAGAGAATTTGGGACCGTCAGAGGAGATAAGAAAGCAATTACCGGAGGAAACGCTTAAGGAGTTTACCGGGGGACTTTGGCATTATAAAGATGCGGGAGAAAAGATTAATAAGGTTCGTTTAGCAGGATTTCAGGTGGAGAGTGCCCATTTAATGGTTAATACCGATGGGGAGCCGGAGAGTTTGCTGGAACAGCTGCCTAAGGTGCTGGAGTTTGGAAAGGAAAATCAGATAAAGTACTTTGTGATCAGCCTGATGAAGGAGTTAAAGGATATCAAGGGCTATGTACCGGTATTAAACCATATGATAGCAGAATTGGGAGAAGCAGGAATACAGTTACTGTATCACAACCATGAAATTGAATGTATGCAGGAGGAAGGAACTACTGCGCTGGATTATCTTCTTGAGAATTGTCCAAAGCTGATGCTGGAGCCTGATGTGGGCTGGATGAAATTTGCTGGGGTATCCTCAGTGGAATGGATGAAAAAATATCGTGACAGAATCCTGCTGCTGCATCTCAAGGACATACGGGAGGATGCTTGCCAGGAGAACAGACAGCAGTGCTTTACGGCAGTGGGCGAAGGAAGTATACCTTTAAAAGAAATTATGGAGGAAGCCAGGAACTGTCCGCTTGCGGAATATGGTGTCATTATTGACCAGGATGATTCAATGGGAGATATGCTGGTAGATTTGGCAGCTGGAGTAAGACATATCGCTGAATTATAGAGAGTGATGATCTGAAAAAGTGAGGAAAACAAAGATCATGCTTTGACGGATGGAGCGCCGTATGGAGAAACCTGTACGGCGTTTTGCTGTGTCCATCAATAACATTACTGATATTCAACACTTTGCTTTCAGATGTTGATTACCTGACACATGGCACATCATTGACGGTTGTTAATAAATTACTGATAAATTATAATAAGCTCATTCTAATTAACCAACACGTGTTGGACAAATAAAAGGAAGGAATGGCTTATGAAAAAATCAGGATCTGCCGGACTTTTTTCGAGTCCTATCTTTAATACACGCATCAAGAGTGAGCAAATCAGCAAAAAGGAGCGCTGGCTGGGATATTTTATCGGTCCCATGGGGGCTATGTTTTTGAACTTTATTCTGGGAACTTATCTGAATGTCTACTATACCGATGTCCTGAACCTGAGCGGAGTATGGAACGGTATTTTTCTGACCATATTTCCAATTGCTTCAAAGCTGGTGGTTGCTATTACGAATTTTATTATGGGGCGCATTATTGACCATACAAAAAGCAGACAGGGAAAAGCAAGACCCTGGATTTTAATCGGTGCGCCCTGTCTGAGTATTTCCGGTATCTTATTGTTTACCATTCCACAGGGCAGTGTATGGGTTCAGGTCATATGGATTCTGGTCAGCTACAACCTGTATTATGGCTTTGCCTACACCATCTACAGTATGGGGCATATGCTGATGATTCCCCTGTCTACCAGGGACTCTAAAAAGCGGGGCGGCTTATCGGTATTTACCAATGTATCCTGCAGTATGCTGCCCGGTGCCGTAGCGGCGATCCTTTTTCCGGCTCTCATTCTTCCGGTCATTGGAACGAACCAGTCTGCCTGGATATTATTCATGTCAGTGTTATCCATAGTAGCCCTTCCGCTTATTTTAGTGGAATATTATTATACCAGAGAGAGAATTACGGAGGAAAATATTCTAAGGAAGGATATCAGTTCAGGGGAAGCTGCTGTAGTGAAGGAGGAGGGCTTATCCCTGAAAAAGCAGATGAAGGCCTGCCTGAAGTCACGGGAATGGGTACTAATCATGGTATTTACCATTGTCTGGACCTTAACCACCCAGATTCAGAACATCAGCCTGTTTTATTACAGCAATTGGGTATTGGGAACCTATAACGATGGGCATACCCAGGCAATTGTAAATGCAGTAGGTAATTTTCCGCTAGGCTTTGGGGTCTTGCTTGTATGGCCCCTATGTAAGAAATTCGGGAAACGGAATATGACCATAGTAGGCCTTGTACTTACGATTGCCGGAGGTGCCCTGTGCCTGGTAAACCCAACCTCCTTGGTCCAGGTGTTAATCGGGCAGTTTGTTAAGGCATGGGGGCTAATCCCTGTTACATATGTTATGCAGGCCATGTTAGCTGATACGCTGGATTGCGTGGAGGGGAGCAATCATTTTCGGTGTGACGGTTTTTCTGCTTCTGTCAACAGCATGATTACCAACCTGACCCAGGGAATTGCAGTTGGGGGCTTTAACTTTATGCTCTATTATTTGGGATATGTGGCTCCGTATTCCGATGGAACCTGGATGGAGCAGAACCAAAATGTAAAAAGCTTTTTCACCTTTGGATTTGTCGGGTTTGCCATGCTGGCAGCGGTGGTAATGATTGTGCTATTGTTTTTCTTCCAGGCGGAGAAAAAGCTGGCGGCAAAGGGGGACAACAATTAAAATACCCCTTGTTAACCATTCTTTTTTAAGAAAATGTCGTAGCAGGCTATGAGCTGATTCAGAAAATCAGCCACCTCTTCGGCACTTTCCTTCATTCCACCCATAAGCCAAGTGCGTAATACGCTGGCGCTGCCGGAGGCAAGGAAGGAATACAGCCACTCTTGCTGTGTCTGGATCGTTTTATTTTGCTGTGACGATATCCAATGGGATAGGATGAAATCCTTGCATTCCAAAAACAGACGGAGGAAGTATTTGGAGTTATCATCGATAAAAATATATCTGCTGTAATAGGGATGGCTTTCCTGCAGGATTTTCACAAAATATAAAATCATGTCATTTCCCTTTGAGGAATATTGCAGCAGACGTTTCTTAATTTCATTAATGGATTCTGTCTGCAATTCCTCTGTTAAGGAATAGATATCATCATAATGGCTGTAGAAGGTAGTGCGGTTAATTTCTGCTTTTTCGCACAATTCCTTTACAGTGATTTTTTTAGTTGGTTTAGTGAGCAATAACGCTAGAAAATTCTCCTTGATAACCTGCTTTGTATAACGGACACGGCGGTCTGATTTCATAGGAACCTCCTGTTATTCAACATTTTGCCTGTAAGTGTTGATTATCTGACACGGGCCAGAGTGTTGATGGTTGTGGCTGCATCGTGAATACATTATAATAGTTTCATATCCGAAAAACAACAGGTGTTGGGTAAACAGAAGGAAAATTATTGGGTACGCTGAAGAAAAACAGGAGTTGCTTATAAAATTTTTTGGTAAGCAATAAAGAAAATAGTTAAAAGAAATACATTATAGAAATATACAATAGAAGCAATAAGATCCTGGGGAGTGAATAAGGTATAAGGCATGAAATAAGCAATCAATACGGTTTTTAGCAATTTGTATATAGTTTAATCAGCGTACTAAGTGTATAATAAGGTGTATATAGAATTTGTACGGCAGCCAAAGCCCGTTGCCGAATATACCGGTAAAGGAGGGAAGGCCGAAAGGGAGTTTTGACATGTTACTGCTGTTATAAATATAGAAATGATAAAAGAAAGGACAAGCATATGAAATATTTTTGTAATCCCTT
>JARKQP010000239.1 GCA_029974875.1 Mobilitalea sp. | reverse complement strand
TCCTCTGTCCTTGGGAACAGGCTGTGGTTTTCTCCGATACGCTCAAAGCCTTTTAAAGAGACCTCTGAAAAAACAAGCTCCTTCCGTTCCCCGACGGGCTGAAGGGTCTTAGCATCCAGCTCCACCCCATAGATTGGGGTTTCATCACTCAACCCCCAATACAGATATAAGCTTCCATCCTCATCACAAAAAAGCTTGGGATCATCCATGGGGAAAGGCAGTTCCACTTTTTTATACGGTCCCTCCAATATAT
The DNA here is from genome assembly GCA_029974875.1 of Mobilitalea sp. The sequence continues at coordinate 22,041 of JARKQP010000239.1, read as the reverse complement.
TTTCCGTGTAATAAATGCATCCATTTTCCTCACCCGTACACGCACAAAAATATACCGAATTTCCTTTAACGCATGCATCCGGTGCATATCCGTACCGGGGAAGCTCCTCCGGCAGCCTGTGCTCCTCCCAGGAAACCAAATCCCCGGAGACCCACACGCTAAGGGTCATGGATGCAAAGAGATAATATTTTCCCTGAAAATATATGACCGATGGATCCGCCGCTTCACGGTTTATGGTAAAGCCTTCTCCCATTGGATTCTGGATTAGCTGATACCGGTATCTTCCTATTACCGGATTACACAGATATCTCATTCGGCCTCCCTTCCCAGCTTCAGCTCTGCAGCCGGCAGGCCCTCCCCTGATGCCCTTATGGTCAGCTCATCCTCCAGGCATCTTACAACTGCCTGGCTCCTACCATAATAAGTAGTGAATTTGCCATCTAAATAGTTCTCCTTAGTCCTAGGGTTGGCGCTTCCAAAGCCTAGGAGCTCTCCGCCCTGGACCCGGATATTCAAACAGGTATCCCGGTTACATTCAATCTCACCATTCTCTCCGGTAAGTAGGATGTCCAAATACAGGATATCGCCTTTTTCCGGCAAGGCTTCCTCCGGGCAGATGCGGATCCGGGTATTATTATCCGCGGAGCGGAGGCTGCTTTCCGACTGGAGCTTGCCAGCCTCATCATATGCCACTGCCCTTAAGGTTCCTGCTTCATAAGCTGTCCGGAACACGGCCTTCATGTTCTCCAGCCTTTTTCTTCCCTGGCTTTTATCATTTACGAATAACTCAGCTTCATAGGCGCTACTATAAACCTCCACTTCAGCCGGATAACCATCACAGCCCTGGTAGGACCAGTATGGGATAGCATTGCTGCCCCTCCAGACCGATTTTATAAGCTTTTCTGCAGGATGCTTCACCGGTACGACACCGATATAGGGAACGGTACGCTTTCCCCAGACAACGGATGCCAGCCCTGCCTCCGCATTATCATTGCCCAGGATGTCAAAGGCTCCGGTATCTGCCAGGAGCCAAGGGTACTTCTTTTGGAAGCCCCTGCCGTCCTCTTCATAGGTCCAGGCTCCAATCCCTACCTCTCCCAAGTAATCCCAGGCAGTCCACATAAAGTCCCCGATCAGATAAGGGTACTCCTTCACCAGGTTCCAATTCACCGCAAGATCATAGGGGAAGGTTTCGCTTCCTACTAGGATACGGTCCGGATGCTTTTGCCCTTCGATGGCATAGCGGCTTGAGGCGTAATTATATCCGGCGATGTCAAGGAGGTCTAAAATAGGTGAAGTCAGCTGGTCTGCCGCTTCCGAGGCCGCAGACAGGTTCATCCGGCTGCCCATCTCCGAGATCATATGGTTGTATGCGGTGCTGTCCATCTTATCCATCTCCGGCAGTGCAAGGTTTTCTCCTGCTCCGCCTTCCTTCCCATCTTCCAGATTAATACTCTCCCTCTTTTTCGTCATTGCCGCCATAAACAGGAGGGTTATATTGATTCCTGCTGTTACAGGTCTTGACCCATCCAGCTGATGAAACAGCTCCACTAATTCCTTTCCCAGTGCGACGCCTTTTTCCTCACCAGGCTCCGAAACCTCGTTTCCGATGGAATACATAATGACGGAGGGGTGGTTGTAACACTTCTCCACCATCGCCTTCGCATCTTCCTTATAATACAATTCAAAATGGTTGGCATAATCATGTGCTGTTTTTGTCTGATACCACATATCCCACGCTTCATCGATCACGTACATCCCCAGCATATCACACGCCGCAAGGGTTGCCTTGGATGCCGGATTATGCGAAGAGCGGATAGCATTGAATCCATTTTCCTTTAACCTCTTGATTCTGCGCCACTCTGATTTTTCAAAGCTTTTTGCCCCAAGAATTCCATTATCATGATGGATACAGCCACCCTGCAGCAGAATTTTTTCACCATTGATAAAAAAGCCTTCTGTAGACCACGTGATCTTACGGATGCCAAACTGCACTACCTCTGTATCCAGCACTGTATCCCCATCCTTTAAGCTTGCCCTGCACTGGTACAGCTCCGGTGTATCATGGCTCCATAGCTTTGCATCCGGTATATTAAGGGTTATCTTATCACCGCAGCCTTTGGCTATGACTTCATCCTGATAAAGAATCTCTACCTGGAGATTCTCCATATCTGCTTCCAGCAATTTATTCCCTGTATGTGACACCTCCACCAGTATTTGCGCAGGATCGTGGGAAAGTGCCGTAACGCGGATTCCTTCCGGCTGGATATGTCTTTGTTCCCCGACCCACAGCCATACGGGACGGTATATTCCTGCACCGGAATACCATCTGCTATTTGGAACAAGGTGATTATCTACTACTACCCTGATTCTGTTCTCAGCTCCATAGACCAGGTGATCAAGGGGCAACCGGATGCCCGTATATCCATAAGTACACCTTCCGATTTCCACATCATTTAAGTAGATAACCGCATTGGGATAAATACCCTCAAACTCTATGTAAGCATCCATCTCCTGCCACTGTCCAGGCACAGAAAAGGTCTTTTCATATTCATAAATCCCTCCAAGGAAGAATGCACCTCCACTTCCGGATTCCGAATCCGGGCATCTTCCCTGCTCCAGCATAGCATCATGGGGCAGGCAGATCTGCCTTTTCCTCTTCCCCGCTTCTCCAAACATCCAATCTTCCTGAAATGAATTCTGTCTCATAAGTCCTCTCTCTTTCTGAATTTGTAACCATTTTATTTCATGAATGAACTTGGTCTCTGTTTTGGTAAAACCATCCCAATGAAAGCCATAAAGTTAAAATCACTTATATGCAAATAATTTCATCCTAAGTAAGGTCGGTTTATCATAAATCACCATTGTAGTTTCGTCCCCGTTCAGCCTCCGGTTCCGTTTCCATTTTCCATCTTCAAACCTTCCGTCTTCAAATAATATAATATCAACATGGGGCTTCTCCTGATCCGTCGGGAACGGCAGGAGCAGGCATCCATTGGCAATAATATAGAATTCATCTTCCGCCTCCTTTAATACCAGACAGACCCCATCCCTTCTGGATATTATGGGTAAATCCATGAGGACTTTAAAGCCGAAGCTACCAAATTGCATGGTGTCATCACCTTTACGTTCACTGGTTACCGCCTGTAAATCCTTTGTGCCGTACTTCCTTGTTAATAAAGGCATCATGCTGTGTAGGGTTCTGGAGTACCAGCCGTATTCCCAGGCATTCTGCGGCGTTGCCAACGCAGGATCCGTTGTATCCATTCCAAACAAAAATGCAGTTGTCCCGGAAAAGGGTTCTCCCATCTCTTCAAATCCAAAGGGCGAGTAGCACAGGGCATGGTAATGCCCAACTGAATATACCTCCCTAGGCCCTGCATAGCTGTGTGTTGCAGCCTCCGGAATAAACAATACCTTGTCCCGTCTCGCATATTCGTCACAGATATCGCAAAAGCTCGGGATATAAATGTCAGGTGCGATGATATCGATGGAAGGTGCACAATATTTCCAGACCTCGATCACGCGCGATACCGGACCACCGCTTGGATACACTCCCGGCTTGTCACCTTTATCCAACCAGCAATTTGCAACTGTCGGAATCGGATAAACCTCTTTTCCTGCTGCGGCGACATTATTCACACAGCTTGCGATATGGTATGCACTGAATAATTCTTCCGCCACGTCGCCAAAGACGGCCTTCCAATTCCCCTCCTTTGCACCTGCCTCTACTGCCTTGCGTACATCCGGAACCATCGTGCTTGTATTGTTCTTCATGTAATCAACAAACTGCTGTGGTACATCTGACTCAAATAAGGCATCTGCTTTATCCGAGTTTTCCCTTGCAGAGCCCATGACTCCGGTTTCATTTTCAACCTGGACCACAACAACAGTATTCTCCTGCTCATCGATTTCCCTGATATGAAGCATCAATTCCCGAAAAGCCCTTGCATCCGCCTTATTCGTCTCTTCACACAGATAGGAAAGCGTTGTATAGGGCAGCCCATGAAATTCCTTAAGGGATATAAACTTCTCCCTCTTTTCCATCTCCGCTCTTTTAAACCGGTCAAGGTCCGTCTTAACCCAGGCAGGAGCGTAAAAGCACTGGGCATTTTTCCAAGCTCCAAACCACAGAAACCCAAGCTTTTTTCCACGGCCTCTCGCCTGATTGATTAAGCCATCCACCAAGCTAAAGTCAAATCTGCCTTCCTCCGGCTCAACCAGCTCCCAGGTTACCGGCAATAATAAGCTATTCATGCCCAGCTGTTCCGCCTTATCCCAAACCTGTTCCATGTATTCCACGGACGAGGAATTGGAATTATGGACTTCACCGGCAAGCATAATGAATGGCTTTTCCTCCACCATCAACAATTTCTTCCCTTGTTCTTCCTTTAAATATGGATGTGTCATCGAAATCCTCCTCAAAAAATTTATTTAGCCTGATCCATCCTCCTATTTATCTATAATTTATAAGAAATCCCAAAAAAGCTGTATCAAGTTTCAAATCCTTATATCAAATTCCTAATTTATGTGCTAGAATAATCTAAGAATCTACGAATAATCCATGGAGGTGTTGCGAATTGAATTTGTCCGCTGTTTATAACTATATTGCTTCCCAGCTTAGGACATCGGTTTCCCTTTATTCCGAGGATAAAGAGCTTCAACATCGTTACTGTAGACGGATCGATTTACACGACTCCTTGCCATCGGATTTATCGATTAAAGAATTTCTGTTTGAGACATGTAACCCTTCGTCGCCCACCCTTTCTACCATAAATAACGAAGTTACTTATGCCCTGGTACAAGGTCCTCAAGATTTCTACCTGATTGGTCCCGTATATACAGATCCCTCAGCAGGAATAAAGCATTGCCTAAATGACATCTCTTATTCCGATGAGTTTCTCTCTTCCTTAACCTACTGCTCGATTTCTTTTTTATTGACGAATATCCTGCTTTTACACAATCTGATTAACGATCCCGAGCTGTCCCTGCTGGATTGCTATAACCTGAATTGTAAAAGTGATTGTTATGAGGACCAGGTACAAAGGGATACCTCTTCCCTGATTTTTGATAACCGGGAAACGAACCAAAAGCACAAACCCTATGATCAGGAGCTCCGCCAGATGGCAAGCATTGAGGATGGTGACACCGACCGTTTAAAAGCGAGCTGGAATGAGGATTATTCCGGTTATCTGGGGATTTCTTCAAAAGACCCTATTAGAAACGGAAAAAACCTTGCCATATCAGTAATTGTCCTTACTTCGAGGGCCGCCATAAGGGGTGGATTACTTCCCGAAACCGCTTATTCACTCTGTGATTCATACATGATGCAAATAGAGGAGCTAACAGATATGGGTAAATTAGAGCCTTTAGTGAAAAATGCGGAATATACCTTTACCCAGATGGTAAAAGAAACAAAAGAAGCCCGGCGGGCTGTGAATTCCCATGACACGATTCCAATTATAGAAAATTGTAAAAACTATGTGTTCTCACATCTCCACAGTAAGCTTACCGTCCAGGAAATTGCAGAGAACCTCTCCATCCATCCGAATTATTTAACCAGTCTGTTCCGGAAACAGGAAGGGGTATCTCTTTATCAATATATCCTAAAGCAGAAAATAAACCTGACAAAAAACCTTTTGACCTATTCGCCCTATTCTTATATTGATATTGCTAACTATCTGGGATTTACTTCACAAAGCCATCTTGGGAAACACTTTAAGGAGCTGACCGGGTATACGCTAAAGGAATATCGGAACCTGTATGGTAAACGGAATTATTTTTGAGATTGAGGTTAATACCGTTGGTTTTAAAATCATCAATCTTAAAGGGGGGGGTATCTATGCTGCAGCATGTTCGCACCAAAGCGCTTGAGCCATATAATTGACAAAATCGCTTGGGTTACAAGCGATTTTGTTGTTGATAGCAAATATAATAAATAATCATATCCTTTTATTCCCATACTATTTATATATTATTTTGGTTAAAATCAAAATTATCATCATTTACTCTTAAGAGTTTGTTTGAACATTGTCCACCATTCACTTTTTTTCTATATTAGTTATATATTTTTGAAATCTGCTTTGAGGCTTTTCTGGTATTGTATATAATAATTTTCCACTGTACAATAATAGGGTAATATAATTCCGTGTAAAATATGTTAAATTTTATACCCTATATATCCGCTAATTTCTTTCTTACTTCGTGCCACTCTGCAATATTCAAGTATTTTATTTTGAATATCTTGATTTTCAACTTGGTCACTGACTTGGTCATTCTGCACTGGTCCCACTTTTATTGGCTTCTCCTGGTGGATTAACATTTCATATCCTCGAAGATAAATCTCCCGTAATGCCCGTTCAGATACATGTACATTTGTGCCGCCCCGGTTATCTTCTTGATTATTGCAGGCCAGCTTTAGATGGTACTAGTTCAAAGGAATTCCCATCACAATCTCATGGGGGGTTTCGGCCAAAACCTGAAATCCGTACTTCTTATAGAACTGTTTTCCCTTCGTATTATCACCGGCAACGGATAACAAAAGGCCGGGGATTCCCTTCTCCTTCAAGTGCTGCACCAATGTGTCCATCAGCATTGTACCAAGTCCCATACGTTGGTAATCCGGCAGAATATCAATATGCAGGTGGGCAGGGTATTCTGAAGCAAATTGCAAGGGGCTGTTCATAATTCCCTGGCAAAACATCTTGAGAGGATCAGCATCCAGGTGGGCAATGTATTGATCCTGAAAAATTTCAGCCCAGGCCTCTGCATTTTCAGCACATAAAACATAGCCGACCGCTTTTTGGCCGTCAGCTGCAACAAAGCAGTTATCCGGTTCCTGTTCTATGTAATAATTGCAAAAGGCCGTCAGCAGCATATTTTGGAAGACCTCATTTTGCTGCGCTTCTCCGGAACCGGTTGCCATACAGATCCCTTGTACCTGCTCGCGGTCGCTTTCCTGATACTTGCGGATGGATATTTTTTGTGTCATTTTGGTAACCTCCATTTGATTTGAGTAATGTGTAATAGTAAGAAACACAGGTATGCTATTATATTATAAGCGAATTAGTATATCACATATTATAGTTTTATATCAGAAAACTATAATATGTTGGATTTTTATTTAAATAGACCTATAGCGTAACAGCCTGTTTTTATCTTAAATGGTTTACCGGTTCCACTCACGTACTTGTCCTCTTAGCCAGTCACACCATAGCTCAAACCCTTCTCCTGTTTTTGCGGATAAAAATAACACTTTGGCATTCGTATTCCTTTGATGGATCCGCTCTATAACTTTTTCATCATCAAAATCAAAGATGCATTTTGCATCAATTTTATTGATTAAAACTAAATCACATACCTGAAACATCAATGGATACTTCAGGGGCTTGTCATCTCCTTCCGGAACAGAAAGAATTGCCACATTCACAGCTGCTCCTGTATCGAATTCTGCAGGACATACAAGATTGCCCACATTCTCTAAAAATAGCAGGTCAAGATCAGATGTTCCAAATTCATCCAGCCCCTGCTTCGTCATTGCTGCATCCATGTGGCACATTCCGCCAGTATGTAATTGGATTGATTTTGCACCGGTTGCCAGGATTTTCTCAGCATCTACAGATGCATCAATATCTGCTTCCATAACACCGATCTTCATCTCATTTTTCAGCATTTCAATAGTCCGCATCAGAGTTGTGGTTTTACCGGCTCCAGGGGATGCCATCAAATTGACCATAAAGGTCTTCTCTTCCTTTAGCCTTTCCCGAATAGCGTCTGCATGAATTTCATTCTGCTTAAATACATTTTGTTTAATTTCAATAATTCGAACTTTTCTATCCATTTTTTCCATTTTTTGCTCCTTAATGTCCACGCGTGTGACTTGCTCCCACGCATAAATCCAATGTGTGGAAACCGCCTCTTATTTTCACATTATTCTGCCGCAATTTCTTTAATAATTAAATCCCCGCCTGACAGCACGCTGTATTTCGATGCCTGGCACTGTGGACATTTACCATTGTACTTAACAAGGTCAAATTCTTCTCCACATTGTCCGCACCTTCCAATGCCGTCTACTTCTTCCATTACCAGCTCACAGTCTGCAAAAAGTGGGAACTGGTCCCTGACTGCAAACCAGCAATCCTGCATATAGTTAGGCATTACACCGGTTAGCGCACCAACCTCCAGCACCAGTTTATATATTCTTTTTACTTCATTCGCTTTTGCAACCGCTTCAACTTCATCAACGATATTAAGCATTACACCCATTTCATGCATACTAAAAACCATACCTTTCATTAAACCTGCAAGCTTTAGGCCGAAGGCACAAAGTTGCATGATAATTGCGTTTCAACAATACAAATTATTTTGCCAGCTCTTTCATTCTGAGCAGACGGGCCTCACGCTCTTTGTTATATTCTGCAACCGTACCCGCTATTTCTTCTCTCGGTAAGGATGGCGCATCATTATTACGTACTAATTTAATTGCATCAAATTCGCATTTTGTTGCACAGACACCACAGCCGATGCACTGATATTCATCTACATAGGTAACTCCGCAGCCCATACATCTGCTAGTTTCTTTTTTAATCTGTTCCTCAGTAAGATCCGCCCTAAGATCCTTGAAGGTCTTTCTTGATTCCTTGGGATTTACTTCCGGTGCTTTCTCCCTCGGTCGACGGTCGTAACCTGAAAGCTCCAGATTATTCTTGTTGAGTGGATTATATTCTCTCTCTCTTCTTACTGTCAGACCTCTTCCTCTTAAGAAGCGATGGATTGAAACTGCTCCCTGCTTTCCTGCAGCAATAGCGTCAATTGCAAACTTCGGTCCTGTGACAGCATCACCACCTGCAAAGATATCTTCCTCATCAGACTGATATGATAGTTCTTTTACCTGAAGTGTATTACCTCTTCCTGTCTGTAATTTCGTTCCTTCTAACAGACCGCCCCAGACAATACTCTGTCCAACCGCTAATATTACATGGTCGGCTTCTACCGTGATAACATCTTTTTCATCATAGACCGGACTAAAATGACCCTCTTCATTGAATACAGAGATACATTTCATGAATTCAACTCCGATAACCCTACCATCCCCTGTAAGGATACGTCTTGGCCCCCAGCTGTTATTAATATCCACACCTTCCTCTGCTGCCTCTTCCTGTTCTTCTAAAAGTGCCGGCATCTCTTTTTTGCTTTCCAGACAATACATGCCAACCTTCTGATCAGAGATACGAACTGCGCTTCGGGCAACATCGATGGCAACATTTCCACCACCAATTACTACTGTTTTTCCATCCAAATGCATACCATGATTTAAACTAACCTCTCTTAAGAAATCAACACCGGTAACTACACCTGCTGCTGTTTCACCTTCAATGCCAGGAAGTCGTCCTGCCTGTGCACCAACTGCAAAATAGAACGCCTTGTAACCCTGCTCTTTTAACTGTGCAATTGTAATATCTTTACCTACCTCTACCCCGCAACGGAATTCGGCGCCTAACTTTTTAATAATTTCGATCTCGGCATCGATTACTTCCCGGTCAAGGCGGAATTCTGGAATACCTGTGGTAAGCATTCCTCCCAATCTTTCATTTTTTTCAAATACAGTTACTTTATATCCTTCCTGTCCCAGATAATATGCACAGGAAAGGCCTGCCGGACCACCGCCGATAATAGCAACCTTTTCATTATAATGATTATATACTTTAGGTACATAGGTTTCAGCTGATTTTAAATCCATATCTGCCAGGAACTTCTTGATCTCATCAATGGCAATAGGTTCATCTACTGCATTTCTCGTACATTCTGTCTCGCAGGAATGTGGGCAGATCCGTCCGCAAACCGCTGGAAATGGATTGTCTCTTTTAATTACATTAAGTGCTTCATCATATTTTCCCTGGGAAGCTTTTTTAATATAACCCTGTATTGAAATATGTGCCGGACATTTTGATTTACATGGGCTGGTGCCGGTCTCAGAAGCCATGATAACTTTACGCCAGTTCTCTTTATTCCACTTATCCTCACCCCATTCATGATCGTAAGGAGTTTCCGTCGTTTTTTTCGGTGTCTGTCCGGTCAATGTATTGCCAAGGACCAGGGCATTTGCATTGCAAGCTTCTACGCATGCACCACATGCAACACAATTATCCTGATTTACCTGTGCCACAAAATTAGAACGTACATAATCTGAACACCGCATAAGCGTTACGCGGCGTAAAACCGAGCAGGAGCATCCGCAGCAGTTGCAGATAAAGGTTGAATTGTTGACACCTTCATTATTAAAGATCTCATGCACAAGACCCTCTCTTTCTGCTTCCAATAGAATCTCTTCTGCCTCTTCTCTCGTTATCCTGCGCGCCCTGCCGGTTTTTACATAATATTCGGCTTCAGTTCCAATCTGGATACAACGGTCCTCAATCTGGTGTTCACAAGGATCTCCTAATAATTTCTTTGACGTTCTGCAGGCACAAGGTGCGGAAGAATAAAAATCGCTCTGATCCAGATAAGTTTGGATTTCTTCATATGTAACCGTCTTACTCTGTGCGTCGATTGACTTACCAATAGGAATAACACGCATAAATCCTGCACCCTTCGGCATTTTAGCAGCCCCGAGGACAGCACTGCGCATACCATTAGCATCAAAAAACTTTGCAACATCATAATTTCTGGTCGCAGGATTTAATAAACAATACTCCATAATTCCAGGAGCCCATCCCACTCGGCGATAGTAACGTTCTCCATCTTCTTTGTCAACAAAAAATAGGATACCAAGCTGGCCTAAACGTATTACTTTCTCACGAATCGTTTCCGGATCCACCTGATTTGCCTCTGCTATCTGCTCTATTGTCTGCTCTGTTTTTGTACACATCAAAGCCATCTTTGCCAGCTCCTCATCAATCAGGGTGCTCAGTAACTGAACCGGCGGATCACTCTCTTTATAACCTTCCGGAGAATTATTTGGTATGTTACTAATTGAATTTGCTAACTCTATAAATTTTTGCATATATACCTCCATATTACTTTACTATGATATTGGCACTTCCTCCGGCGCTGATATAATATCTGCCGACATTATTATCATGATTTATCGCATCTTCTGTTTTTTAAACACTCCGAAAGAGGCAACAGATCATCCGTGATCCACTGCCTCAGTCATAAGTTTGGTTCCGCTTGCCTTACAGCTCTCTTAACTCCTTAACAATCAATGCATATATTCTATCCTGAGCTTCAATTGAAATATCTGTCAATTCTGAAACAACACATCGTTTCCATACCTCTTCAAATGTCATGAACGGAAGGAATACAATGTATACGCCGGCTACCACTTTAAGATCCAGCTTTGGTAAATGCCTTGCCATAATTTCCATTGCCTTTCCATCCACAATGAATTTTGCAATTTCCGTTTTTTCAGAGATACGGTATGGATTAGGGCATTTTGCTTCAAATACCTTTTTAAGTATAATTAACCGGCTTGATGTACCGACCTGAATTTCAAACATACCAGGTTCGGTTACAAATTTACCCATCTTGATATCATAGCATGCCAGATCATCCGATGTTAATTCCAGCTGAACTGTTTTTTCTTCTCCTGGTTCTAAGTATACTTTTTTGAAATTCTTCAGTTCCTTTTTCGGGCGCTTTAGAGTAGATTCCAGATCCGATACATAGACCTGTATCACCTCTGCACCTGCATATGCCCCGGTATTCTTAATGCGAAGTGAAACAGGTACTGTACCCTTCTCTAAGTCTACCGCATCAGGAACCTCCAGGCCGCTTAACTCAAATGTAGTATAACTCAGGCCATGGCCAAAGGGATACAACGGCTCAATTTCTTTGATATCGTAATACCGGTAACCCACGTAGATACCCTCGCCATAATATACCTTCTGGTATTCTCCGGGGAAATTCAGGTAGGTCGGAGTATCACGATAATATTTCGGAAAGGAAATCGGTAATTTACCCGATGGATTAACATCACCCAAAAGAATATCCAGCGCTGATTTTCCGCCTGCCATGCCAGGATAATAAACACATAATACCGCATCAAGCTGATCAATGTACTCCATCAGTTCAATGGGGCCTGGTACATTTAAAATCAGTACCGCCGGTTTTTTTGCAACCTTTGCATCAGAGAGTGCTTTTTCAAGAACAATTCTGTCGTCCTCATCCATGTGCAGGTCTCTCTGGTCAGCTCCTTCACCTGAGCTGGATCCAACTGTTACTATTACCGCCTGGGTGTCATCCTTAATTGTCTCATAATATACTTTATCTTCACCAAATGCAGAAACAGCTGAATCAAACAGATTTGTGCCCAGATTGGTGACTACTGCAGCTGATCCTGTTCCGCTTTCCAGGAACTTCCTGCACTTTTTGCCGTAGAAGGAAAGACCGCCTTTTTTATTTAATGGAAGTACACCCTGATTTTTTAATAAGGTAATACCCTCGCATGCTGTATCATAGGCTACTTTCATGGAATGCGAGGGATCAATCTTTTCATATCGCCTGCCTTTCATGACCGGCATTTCCAATAAGATATTCAGATAATTTGCACATGCTTCATCGATTTCCTTCTCATCAAGTTCACCTGACCGAACAGCACGCAGAATGCTTCCAATTTCCCTTGGTCCAGGCATTGTCACATCATTACCTGCTGCTACCGCTTCAGCACGGTCGTATACAGCACCCCAGTCTGACATAACAAACCCCTTAAAGTTCCATTCCTCCCTCAGAACTTTCTTTAACAGCCATTCACTTTGGGCACAGGGAACTCCATTGATGCGGTTATAGGCCGTCATGACTGTTTTACATCCACTCTCTACACATGCCTTAAACCCTGGTAAATATAATTCTCTTAAAGCACGTTCATCGATGATTTCATTGACTCCCATGCGGTCTGTCTCCTGGTTATTCGCTGCAAAATGTTTTACATTTGCAACAATACCGGTAGATTGAACACCTTTAACAAAGGATGGCGCCAGCTTACTGACAACACATGGATCTTCGGAATATCCCTCAAACAATCTTCCGTTTCTGGGATCCCTATGTAAATTGACATTTGGGCTTCCAAGTAATACATCAATATGGCAGGCTGATGCTTCCCTTCCGAGTGCTTCCCCACATTGTTCAATAATTTCCGGGTTCATGGTTGCTCCCAGAAACATGCCTGGCGGATAGCACCCAAGCTTCCCATCTGAAGGACGAACCTCATTTAGCATTTCTTGCGAATGCTTCATGATATATTCCATATGTGGATCATTTCCAGAATACTTTGCCAATTTTGATGCGATTCCAGTTGAAATTCCAAATGCTTCAAGCGGTTCTGTGATGGATTCCGCATCATAACCTCCTATATAGTCCCCATTTGCCACAAAAAATGTTTCCAGCCTCATCTGGCTTGAATTAAATCCTGTTCCTCCATCCAAAAATAAAGGTGCTGGAATCCCATGTTCTTTATTATCCCCGCCACGAAATGTTGTACTTCCGGTTAGTAGCTTCACCTTTTCTTCCAAGGTTAATTCTTTGATAATCAATGGGATTGAAGCCTTGTCTTTTAATTGTGTCTTCATAATAGCGGCCTCCTATTTATATGTATTTTTATAATTCCTATTATTTTCCTCTTAAAAAACTATCTGCCTTATTAACATCCCCTTTTCCATCGTAAAATGGATATTCCGGATATTCATATAAAGGTCTCGTCCGTCCGGTTGTAGCCGGATTTCTGTCATATACCACCAGATCTTTTGGCTCTTTCTCTTCTTCCACCCATTCATTCAATGCGCCAATGAAATCAGAGGTAATAAGAAAAGTGCCATCTGTACCATGACCATAGCCGGGAGCTAAATAGAATTTCATAAATTTGTCTAACTGCTCTTTTCCATAGCGGTCCACCAATCTCTCATAAAACTGAATGGTTCCATGGGCAGTTACCAGCGGATCACTAGCTCCCTGAACCAGGATTAGCTTTCCGCCTTTCTTTTTATATGCATCAAGATCCGCACCATACGCATCCATCCAACGGGAAACCTCCTGGATCCTATCCTTCCATTGCACCGGGTCAAATTGTCGTGGATTGAAATCGGGATCCTGTACAAAAACATTAGCAATCAAGCTGTCTCCTCCGGAAAGCTGGGCTGCGTCGCGTGTGGAATTCAGTGATGAAAAATGGGAAAGCAGTGAGGTTCCTTCAAATGCCTGATATCCCGGCAGGCTTACTTCACCAAAAGCAAGGGGAAATGGTAAAGACATTGGTGCTGCAAACTGCCTGAGCATTTCAAACTGCTCCAGTGTTACAATTTTTTGAACCTCCTCCTCAACTTCCTTTCGTTTCTCAGAAGCTGCTTTCCAATTTGAGATGATATTATCTTTTGCCCCATCCAATTCATCGCAGATATCCATCGTCACTTTTAAAATCCTGTCATAGGTTTCCTGGTCAATCCGGCCCTCTTCACCAATCAGTTCAAAGGTATCTCCATTGCGAACATCCATAAGTACCTTGAGAATCCAGTATAAGACTGGGAAAAAACAGATTGCACCGTCGTAATCCTCCGGATAATTCTGAATTGCTTTGATACATTCCCGTCCACCATTAGAGCCTCCGTAAAAATAAACACGCTCCGGTTTTTTACCATAGACAAGCTCCGTCAGGTACATAACAACATCCTTTGTCTTTTTCAAGGATAAATAAGCAAAGTTTTCAAAGCATTCCTGATTCATGGCCCAGCTGCAGTCCATCATATTTCCATTGATAATGGCATGCCCGCTATCGCTGCCAAATACCACATATCCCTGTTCCAATGCGGTGTTCTTTTCCCTATCCTGTCCATGCAGGGGCATGGAACTTGGAGGTACAAAACCATTGACTCCTCCTCCGCCCTGCTGAATAATTTTACCATTCCACATTACCGGCATACCTGCTTCAAAATGGATATCGGGAGCCTCTGGGTCTACCGGATGGATCACCCCTTCATACCTATATACATCAGCCGGAAAGAAAAACCCAAATGCCATAGCCAGCGGCCCCGTATCCTTCCCGCCTGCATGAAATAATGTACAATCTGTTATTGTTGCCCCACGCGTGGGAAGTCCAATGATATCTGCCGGAATCTCTAATGGCAGTTGAATTGTATTCATCAGTTTTTGCATGAATCTATCCTCCTCTCTACTCAAAAAAATATTATACTCATGTTAGCCATCTTTTTTTGTGAATAAAAATATTTGCTTCATTTCTGAAAGTATCATGCTTTCGTTTATATTTATCAAACCGGTATATATACAATCCCACCTCTTAGCGTTCTACACGCTAGTGACGGTGGGATTCTTTTCTTCGTACATTATAAAACTTCTGTTGATAAACGCTCTGTTAAAGCTCGCTCACCGGCATACTAAGCCTGATTCGCGATGCCCGCTTTAGCGTACTCTTCGTCCGCTGCAGCCGCTATGCGCTTCTTCGTCCTGATCTTCTCCAGCATCCCTGCGTTCGCCGAATACATTAGCACTACGAACAGGAACACGCCCGTCAATGTACCGCGCACTTCGGAGCTTAATCCGCAGGCTACCAGCCCCGCACCCATCATACGTATCGTTATCGTGCCGATAATCAGCGAAACGTTGAAATTAATATACCTGTTCAGTACCTGCGCCACAAACACGCCCATGATACCGTCGAATATGAGAGCGGCTGTCGCGAAGCCCGTTACGGCCGTAACAGAAACACTCCTTGATATTTGCACAAACCCGGCTACTCCAAGGAATAGCCCTGATAGTACGAAAGACAAAAACTTTACCTTGTCGATATTGATACCTGCGCTGTCGGCTATCTTAATATTGGATCCTATTGCGCGCATATTCGCACCGAGAGTTGTAAAGCTCATGATATAGACGAATATTGCGAACATTACGGCGACGATGATGTAGCACCAGGGAGCATTGCCCAGATAACCGTCCAAGAGCTTTATCTTGCCCGTGGAGTCCGAAATAAATATACCTGGCAAAGCCTCCACCATCATCGTTACTCCCAGTGAGAGCACTAAGCAGGGTACTCTGGTGAATCTGTAGACGACACCCATAAGCGTCGAAAGTACGAGGCCTATTATGACGGAGAACAGACACAGTCCCGGTATGCCTAAGCCGGTCATCTGGGCGAAATTGGCTCCGAATATAGCGCAGGCGTATACGATTGCGCCTGCGGCGAAGTTCCACATACCCATCGTCATTCCGAAAGCCAACGTCATGGCAAGGAGCATAGGTATGACGGCCGTCCTTATGATGGATCCAATGCTGTCAAGAGTCGCAAAGCGTCCGCCGGTTACCACCGAGAAGACACCCCAGACTACCAGCGGCAGGACAAGCGCCTTTCCCCAATTCAATAGTTTCCCTTTTATATTCATAACGTGTTCTCCCTTTGCATCATTATTATCCAGGCGGTCAAAGACCGCCCGGTCCCCCTGGCTTATTTGCCCAAATATGCCTGTACCCTTGCGTAGATATCATTGACGTTCCAATAGTCGGTAGCTTGATAGCTCTTGACCAGCTCTTCGCGCTCGGCCAAACTCTTTCCCGGATCGCAAAGCGAGTTGAAGGAAAGCAGTTCGTTAGGTATAAGGCCGCTGGGTACCTCGCCATTTGTGGCGATCTCAGCCATGTCATATTCTTCCGCACTGGTCACGATGAAGCCCATGAACTGGGGCACAATCTTCTTATCTGTTTCAAACAGTCTGTCCGCACCGGTCAAAGCGTTGAACAGCTGCATGTAGTTGCTAAGCACATATGTTGCGCCGCCTGCGTAAGCGCCTGTCAGATAACCGGCTTCGAGATAATCCCTTGCATCCGTAGGAGGATCTATCTGCACATATTTAATTTGACCCAACTTGCCCGCGGCCTGCAAAGCGGCTATACCGTGGTCGCCTGAGCCCGTGCATATTATACCATCCAGATCGTTGCCATAAGCCGCAAGTATATCAGAAAAACCTGTTGCAAAATCTCCGCCGCGGTAGCTCGTTACCACTTCCATACCCGAGTCAGCAGCACATTTCGTGGCTCCCGCCACACGCTCGTCATTCATCGTCTCGCCTTCGGATCCGCCTACGATGGCTATTTTTTTGCAGCCGTTATCCGCAAGTACCTTCGTCAGATCATAACCGGTCTTAAAATTCGCACCATTCTCGCCGCCTAAGTCGCCTATCCAGCCGCAGTTATACTCACTGGTATCTACGACCAAGCCCAGCTCTTCAGAATACGAACGCGTAAGACCTGCGAAATATACCTGGTTCTCGATTAAATACTCATACATGGCAGGTGAAGAGCCTATAGGGTTGATAATCGCGTCAACGCCGCTGGATACGAGGCTTTCAACAGCTGCGGACTGACCTTCTGCGCTCCAGTCCATGTTATCGTAATACACCATCTCGCAGTTCGTCAGCTTCGCCGCATAGTCAAGTGCATTATGGAACTGCTGTGACAGGGGGTCTGACGTAGGCAGATACCAGAAACCTATCTTGTAGCCACCAAGACCTTCTGCACTTAAGTCTCCATCCGCCGGCGCAGTCCCATCGTCCGCAGCTTTCCCATCGTCCGCAGCTTTCTTTGGAGCCTCCGCCCCAGTATCCTTGGGAGTATCCGTCTTGCCCGCACAACCTCCCAACATAGACAATACCAGTAAAGCTGCCAATAATACCGAAATAACCTTTTTCATTGCATTTCCTCCTTTTAATTTTAACTTTTAATAGATTGGCATTTCACCAACATACTAAACAACCTAATTGATCAGCTTGCCTTTGCTCTTCTCATACGTAATAGCCACCACTATGATAAACAACAGACCCTTGATGCCATAGCCGAGGAAGTTGGCCTGTCCCATCATGGCCAGTCCGTTCGTAAGCGTCGTAACCATGAGCGAGCCTATAATAGGTGCCGAGAACCTCGAATTTGCGCCCCCTGCGAGAGGGAAGCCACCCAGAACTATGGCGATCATGACGTTCAGGTTCATCGAGCTGCCGATAGAGGGGTCTACTGCGCCCACCCTCGAGACCGTAAAGAGAGCCGCTATGCCCACGGCTATACCCAGCGCTATGTAAGCCAAATATGTGGTCTTCTCGACTTTAATTCCGCTGATACGCGCCACCGTGAGGTTGCCGCCGATCGATTTTAACGATTTGCCAAATGCCGTATAGTTGAATACCATATAGCCTATAATAATCAGCGCCACAAGCACCACGAGCTTCAACCATACCTCGTTCAGCCAGGGAGCCTTGCTATGCGCAAACGTCACTTTAGAGACCTTACATCTGGCTACCACTATTCCCGACGCTATATTTGCGACACATAGCGAGGCGATAAATGGATTTAACCCCAGATAGTTCTTAGCAGTCGCCGTTATGCACATAAATCCGACTGACGTAACGATAGCCGCCAACAGCGATATGACAAAGGGCACGTTTGCGTTATAAAGCAGCGCCAGTACGAGTGAGGATAGCGCTAAAATATTGCCTATGGCCATATCCATCGACCCATGCGCATATATAAACGTAGCCCCTATCATGATGATCACCATCACGAAGCACTGGTTGAGCAGGAGCTTTAGATTCTCGAGGCTTATAAATTTGCCTTTCGTCAATATTGCAAATAGCAATACCAACAGGACGATACCCGCATATGGAAGCAAGGTGGAGAAGCGCTCTTTGTTTTGCGCCGCACGGTTCAGGCTCTGTTGAATAAGGTCGTCAGAGGCTGCGGCGGCGTTTGCGTCTATTTTTTTATATTTGGTCATATCAGACATTTTTTCCCTCCTATAACATGTACTCGATCAATTGAGTATCACTGACCTCTTTCGCTCTTTTTACTTCGCCGGCGATACTGCCCTCTTTCATGATGATCAGCCTATCGCTCATGCCTATCAGCTCGGGCAACTCCTCCGAAATCATGATGATCGCTTTGCCCTCTTTCTTGAACTGGTATATCAGCTGATACATAGCGGCTTTCACGCCTATGTCAATGCCGCGCGTAGGACAGTCCAGGATATAGACCTCGCTGTCGGCCGCCAGCCATTTCGAGAAAGCGACTTTCTGTTTGTTGCCGCCCGAGAGCTGGTTGCAGAACTGCTTGCCCGAGGTGCATTTGGTGCTCATGGCCTTTATCTGTTCGTCAGAGAGCTTTTTCTCGTCTTTAGGCGGGATAAATATACCTTTCGTCAGCTTCTTGTAGGATGCCATGACCGTGTTGTTCTGGATGCTCGCGTTTAAGATAATGGACTCGTTGTCACGGTCTTTGGAGACATATCCGATACTTTGCGATACCGCATCGTTTACCTTCTTAATCTTTGTACCTGATGGCACATGCACGACTTCGCCGGTTATGGTCTTATCCAGCCCGAATATCATACGCCCCACGTCATGCATACCGCAATCCGCAAGGCCTCCGAAGCCCAATATCTCACCTTTGTGCAGCTGTATCGAAAAATTGCGCACATAGCCATTTTCAGACGTGATATGCTTTACATCAAGCACCACTTCATCACCATATGTACCATCCCAGTCGTCGCGGTAGTAGCTGCCCTCCAGCTCCCTGCCTACCATGAGCGGGCGCATATTGTCAGCTTTGATAGCGCCGCCCGTAAGATGCCCCACCATGAGGCCGTCGCGCAGGCAGGTAATCTTGTTGCAGACGCCCTCCAACTCCTCAAGATCATGGGAAATAAATATGACACCCTTATTCTCTTGGCGCATTTTATCGATTATCCGATAGATGAGTCTGCGGCCTTTGGCGGCCAGGGCGGTCGTGGATTCGTCAATAACCAATACCTCGGGCTTTAGGTACATGGCCCTTGCGATCTCGACGATCTTCCTGTCTTCGAAATTAAGCAGATACAAAGGTGTAGAACCTTTGATGTCGTCGGCTCCGATTTCTTTTAAGATGTTGTCGGCTTCGAGGTGCATCTTCTTGACATCGAGGAAGCCATTCTTTGTGAATCGTTCATAGTTACCGATAAAGATATTGCTCGCCACGTCTACCGTAGGCAGCGTCGCCGCCTCCTGGACGATCATCGCAACTCCCGCCCTCTGTGCTTCCACCATATTCTCCGGCTTATAAGGCTGCCCGGCGCGAAAAAGTTCTCCGCTTGTCTGTGGCTGTACTCCTGCAAAGATCGATGTTAACGTAGATTTTCCGCTGCCATTTTCGCCAATCAGACCGCAAACCTCTCCGCGCCGGAGTTCAAAATCAACATTAATCAACGCACGCGTAGCACCAAAGTTTTTGCAGACACCTGTGCAGCCCAAAAGCACTTCACTATTATTGCCCATTGTACTCTACTCCTTACATATATCAGTTTTTGTAAAACTATCCGTAGTATATCAGTCCATTGCCAAATTTTGTTGTCATATTGGGTAAAATCTATTATCATTTCTCGATTTTCTTGTGCAATATATATATGATTATTCATTATCCAGTCCATAGAACTTTGCCAGTTCCTGTATTGCACTCCGATGGAGGCTTCTCTTTACTTACTATAATTCCTTGGAAATACTGAGCAGTTCATCTGTCATCGCCGATAAATCCTCTATGCTTGCGGAAATCTCTTCTGATGCAGCTGCCTGCTCTTCACTTGCCTGAAGAGATTCTGCTGATTTTATATTTACTTTTTGGATACTATCCATAATTTCATCTGTCAGCTTTCTTATCTTAGCTACAGTTTCCTTCGATTGGTTTGATAACTTACGAATTTCATCTGCCACAACAGAAAATCCCTTTCCGGCATCACCGGCGCGGGCTGCTTCTATGGAGGCATTGAGACCAAGCATATTTGACTGGTTTGCTACTGTCGTAATAAATTCTGCAATTTTATTTATTTGATGAAGCAATTCACTTACCGCATTGATATCTTTATGCAATGCCAATTCATTTTCGTTGATATTTGCTGCACTGTTTGCCAGATGCTCCACTGTTTTTGCTATTGCATTCAAATTCTCATTTAAGTTTTCTGACATATTTCTAAGCTTTCCTGCATTCCCCTTAGGCAGTACAGCTCCCATAGAACCTACAATATCTTTTCCTGTATCCTCATCGAAAATTGGATGACACGATATATAGACCGGTACGCCATAATGCTCCGCACCAACATTTTCCCGCTGAGATTGCCCGCTATGTACTGCTTTATAAGTCACCTCGTTTTCCATTAGCTTATGCCCTATTTCACGTACCGGTAACGAAAAATTCTTTGATGTCTGAACATTAACAATGTTTGTTAAATCAGAAATGTACAAATATGCACCTTCGGGGAATAATTCCACTACACTGGGAGAAAAATCATTAAAGCTCTGTTCAATGGGATGAACCCTTGGCATAATAATCGAGAAAGCACCAATTACATTATCTGTATCATCCATCAACGGAATTGCTGTCATAAGTAATCTTTTTCCGTATATCTCTACGGGAATTTTCTCTGTAATTATTTTTTTCTCCTTCATTGCCCTGACTGCGGTTTCATTTTCAGAAATATCCGCACCTTCTTTAAAAGTATCCATGTCAAATTGCTCAGACGCTACCTTCCATGTTATGGTACGGCCTTTGATGAACAAATACATTATTCCTGTAGTTATCATGTTCACATGTATCTGTGCTAATAGTTTCAGAATTTCTTCCTGTTCCACATGAATCATTTTTACCCCTCCACTAGTTTTAACGACGCGGTATCAATATGTTTTGGATTTTTCCATTCCGCTTTGTTAATTTATCTACATATTAGCATTTGTGTATTCCAATCAGTTATCACATCTTGCAAAATCCATTATCATTTCTTGTCTTTTTTATGCACAATATACATATAGTTCCGTGCTGATTAGACAAGGCGATCCGCACATGGCGACAACCTATTTCAAGCCTCACCATATCAGTAAGGGCGAAACCATAGCACAGTCCATGAAAGACAGTTTTGATTACGGACAGAACCCGGAAAAAACACAGGGTGGATCAAGGGGGCATGGATACAATGGATAGGCTTTTGAACGGAGCGAAGCCCTGAAAACGAATACTCCTAAAGTAGAATAGCAA
>JARKQP010000232.1 GCA_029974875.1 Mobilitalea sp. | reverse complement strand
AAGCTATATTATAAAGCCGGACTGGAGCAGAAGTGCATTGACGAATGTAATGATATCATATTATGGTTTGGGGATGGGGTTTTTGTAGAAAAGGCCAAAATTCTCAGGTCATACTATTTGAGTGAGACAGATACAAGCGGTCTTATGAAGGACATAAAGCGGCAGGCAGGAATCCTACATGAAGATGGAACCGCTGTAAAGCCAATGGCAGAGGAAGGCTTACAGGCTGGGGCGGAAGAAGCTACCGAAGCGGAAGCCATGGCCAGGCCGGGAGAGCAGGACGGTTTTGGGTTTGATACTATGGAGGAAATGGAAGAGGGTTCTGGTGCGGCTTTTGCGGGCAACCAGGAAGGGCTTACGGACGGCTTAGGTATGGAGATCCAGAGCATGCTCCAGGAGGAAGAGGAAGGTTCAGCTCAGGAAGCTCCAGTACAAGAAGCTCCGGCGCAGGACAGCCTTGATCCCCGTGAAATTGCGGAGCAGGAGGTAGAAAAGGCAATTTATGATATGCTGGAGGAAGAGAGCCTGGAGGTGGAAAATAAGAAGCTAAAGCAGATGGAGGAAGAGCTGCAGTTTAAGGTCGGAGAAATCTTCGGAGATTTTATGCAGATACTGCCTGTGAAAAAACAGCTGATAAACAGCCTGGACACCATGCTGCAGGAACAGTTTAAAACAAGCATGCTGATCATCACCGGGCAGCGGGCTTCTGAAAAAATAATGTTAGCCAAAGACCTGGCTTTATTCTTATATAAAACCGGTAAGCTAAGATCCTCCAAAATGGCTAAAATCACGGCTGAGAAATTAAATGGCTTGGAGGTAGTGACAAAAAAAGAGAGATTAAGGGATTGCTGCCTGTTTATTGAAAATGCGGGTGGGCTTAAAGCTAAGACGATAGAAGGCTTATTAGAGCTGGCCTCCATATTGGAAGGAGATATTGCCGTGATCTTTGAGGAAGAGGAAAGGAATGTGAACCAGCTTTTCCAGGAGTACCCCAAGCTGATTGATTTATTACAAAACCGTATTCACTTATCATAATACTTTTCAAAAAAGGCGCTGCTTTTACGCTGCGCCTTTTGCTTCCATCAAACCTTAAACTGGATTGTAATTTCATTCGGTAAGGACTGGCCTTTTTTGGATTTGACATTTGTGGTTACATGCAGGAGATAGGATTCATTTCTTTTATAGGGATCAAGAGGCTCTATCTCGATACAGTTATTAATCGTGTCATATCTGATATTGGTTGCAAGAGGAATATTGCTCGTGGAAGTGACATATAAATTACGGTTGTTGACCGTAGAAGGGTTCAAGGGTGCGGTAAACTTGATTTTCCAGATGAAGCTCCCGGTTTTGAACTTCAGATCCTGCTTTACCCTATTCTTTCCACTGCCCAGGACGGATTCTATCGTAATATAATTTGACATAGCATCATCTCCTCATAAATTTAATATCCCGTCTTCGGACAGAATATTAAAATCAAAATAAAAAAATAATTATTTTCATGCAGACAAATAAAACGGCCTGTAGCTTTATCTCATTTTTATATGGCATTCTTATAATCCAATGCTTCACGGCTTAATATAAGCCTTTCAAACTTCCCGATATGCTGCCGTAGGCAGCACAATCATAAGTTGGAAGAACGCTGTTCTTGCGTTCTTCCTAATGGAATACGGAGTATTCCATTTGTGAAGCATAAAAGTTGTTAGGTACCGTCTTTTGGTGCCTTAGAAATTCCAAAGTCTTACTCGGGAAAGACTTTTCACACTTATATCATGAGTTCATTATAGCATAAAATGGTGAAGATTCAACAGGATTAAAGATAATGTACCGCTTTTTCTATAAATTGATGGATATTTTTGGGGTAAAGTATAAAAAAAGCGTGCTGAAAAAGAATGCTTTAAAGCTCTTACTTTTCCTTTGTTGCCGTTGATCTGCATGTATAGAAAATTAATTTCGATTTACAATAAATAATAGATCCATGGATATAATTTAAGATGGGCGGAACAAAAATATGTTCTAGTCATCTTGGCTGCACGGTGCAAAAGAGTGCTTATTACTGGAATATAAGGGAATTTCTGGTAATGTTTATTGCTATAATAAGCCATGCTTTATAAAAAAATGTTATGAAAATCATGGTAAAAAGCATTAGGAGAGCAGCCCGGTAAAGAGCTGCCAGGACTAAAGAAAGGGTTCTCCGGGCGCATATGACGGGAAAGGGGTGATGAAGCATGCCAGAGCTGGTTAGATTAATAACTATTAAAAAAACTTAAATAATAAAAAACAATTTACAAAACACCACATTGTGGTATAATCAAAATTGGCAATAGATTGCTGACAAAAAATAACTGGTTTATATATGGATGTATAAATAAGGTTTAATAATAAATTTTGATAATAAATAAGGTTTGATAATAATGAGGTGTGCAATGGAACAATATATCATAAAAGGCGGAAAACCGCTCATTGGCGAAGTAACAATAAGTGGTTATAAGAACGCGGCACTCGGGATTATAGCAGCAGCGGTAATGACGGACGAGACCGTTACAATAGAGAATGTACCGGATGTAAGGGATATTAGGGTTTTATTACAGGCGATTGAGGATATCGGAGCAAAGGTTGATTATATAAAGGGGGGTACGGTCAGGATTAAGGGTGGGTTGATCCAAACCGTGGATGTTGATTTTGATTACGTGAGAAAGATCCGTGCTTCTTACTATTTAGTCGGAGCATTGCTTGGAAAATATAAAAGTGCAAAGGTGGCTCTTCCGGGAGGCTGTAATATCGGGAG
The DNA here is from genome assembly GCA_029974875.1 of Mobilitalea sp. The sequence goes on along the minus strand of JARKQP010000232.1, from coordinate 5,926 downwards.
CAGACCCATCGACCAGCATATAAAAGGCTTTGATGCTTTAGGTGCGGCGGTGAAGATTGAGCATGGCTTGATCTGTGCGGATGCAGAGAATCTGGCGGGAGCCCATGTTTATTTTGACTGCTCCAGCGTCGGTGCAACCATTAATACAATGCTGGCAGCCTGCCTGGCAGATGGGCAGACCATACTGGAAAATGCAGCAAAGGAGCCCCACATTGTTGATATTGCCAATTTCCTAAACAGTATGGGTGCCAATATTAAGGGTGCAGGTACGGATGTAATCCGTATCAAGGGTGTCCCTAAGCTCCACGGCACAGAGTATTCGATTATCCCGGATCAGATTGAGGCTGGAACCTTTATGTTTGCAGCAGCAGCATCAAAGGGTGATATTTTAATTAAGAATGTAATTCCTAAGCATCTGGAGGCATTTACGGCAAAGCTGATTGAAATTGGTGCTGAGGTCGAGGAATTTGATGATGCAATCCGGGTCAGGGCAGAGGGCAAGCTGGGAAATACCCATGTTAAGACCTTAATCTATCCAGGCTTTTTAACGGATATGCAGCCACAGATGACAACGCTTTTAGCCCTATCCAAGGGTACCAGCGTTGTTACGGAGAGTATATTTGAGAACCGTTTTAAATACGTGGATGAATTGTCCCGTATGGGAGCTTCGATCAAGGTAGAGAGCAATACGGCTATTATTGATGGAGTGGAAAAGCTTACGGGGGCAGTGGTATCCGCACCGGATCTGCGCGGTGGGGCTGCATTAGTCATTGCTGGTCTTATGGCAGAGGGCTTTACCATCGTTGAAAATGTAGAGTATATTGAACGGGGCTATGAGAAGTTTGAATATAAGATGCAGCAGCTGGGCGCCAACATGGTTAAGGTGGATTCCGAGGATATCAAAGCAATTAAGAAATTCAAATTAAAGGTTGGCTGATGAAAGCGTATTGTCTGACATATGGTGGACAGTACACTTGGCATATAAAAAAGCGGGGCAGTTCGCGAGGAACAGCCCCTTTTATCTTTAGAGCATGCTTGGAAAATCAGACATAAGAGTGCATGCAGGGAGTCCCAGAGAGTGCCCCTTTAGGCAAGTGAGACGATCTGCAGGTCACGGTGCTTCATCAGATTGATGTAGTCATCTCCGATTTTTATGGTAGGTCTTGATAATTCCAATTTATTTATCAGGATGATTTCACCGACCATGCCATTATTTAGCTGGACAGTGTTATGGATATAGGTTTGTACAATGCCTTCCAGGAAGGTTATAATATATTTAGGATCATATTTTGTATAGCCCTCGGTCTCAAAAAGGTGGATGACCTCAAAGGGACAAAGGGGACCACGGTAAACCCTGGCGCAGGTCATGGCGTCATAAACATCGGCGATGGATACCAGCTTTGCAAAGGGGTCAATCTGTTCGCTGTAGAAGCCATAGGGATAGCCGCTTCCGTCGCAGCGTTCATGGTGCATTAAGGCAGCATGCCTGACCCTTGGATCCAGGGAGCAGTTTTTCAATATCTGATAGCCCCGTGTGGTATGTGTTTTAATGGTCGTAAATTCTTCCGAGGTCAGCTTTGAGGGCTTGGTTATGATCTGGGGTGGAATCATCAATTTGCCAATATCGTGGAGCAAGCCGCATAAGGTAATGGCCTCAAGGTCTTTTTTGCTAAAGTGGAGCCACTTGCCTATAATGTTGCAGATAATGGCAACATTTAAGCTATGTATATAGGTGCCATCATCATAATTCCGCATGCAGTGCAGCATGTCAAATAGTTCAATTGTCGAGCTGGAGCTGGCAATGATATCAGTCGCTTCCTTCAGTAAATGGTCTGTATTAATCTCCTGGGGTGAATTGGCTATTTCATCCAGGGAGCTTTTTAGTTGAAGCACGGTATTTTGATATGCCATATGGAACCGCTTAAAGGATTCACGTTGTTTTATTTTTTCATAGTAGGTAGACTGCTCAGGAAAGCTAGCCGCATCCTTCTTATCAGAAATAGAGTAGACCGAGAGCTCCAATACGGAGTAGAATTCAAGGCGGGTGATGATTTTGTCAGTCAATACAGTATCCTTTGCGATTACGAGATGGTCATCCTTGGTGTAGACATCAGCTGCAACAACCATGCCAGGAATTGCCTGGCTGATTAGAATTTTCACGTTATTCATCATCGTTACTGCCCCATGTAAATGGGGGTTCTCCTTTCGTAGATACATGATGCAGATCAAAAATCTGAGCCGTATTCCTATCTAAAAGTATAGGTAAGATTTAGAAAAAAGTCAATGGATTTGCAAATAATAGGTATTTTGTTGTAGTTTTTAGGAGAAAAAAATCTAAATAGCACGTTAATAATTAAATTTGCAATTTACTTGGCAAATTTTTGATAAGATAGAAATTAAAAATGTACTTGACGAACGGAAGGATTCGTTATATTCTTATATTACTTAAATTAGTTGACAAAATAATTGAATTTTAAACATTTCTCTTATTCAGAGTGACGGAGAGTAAGGCTCTATGAAGTCACGGCAACCCCAGTAACGGAAGGTGCCAACCTGAGCGAGCAATCGAACAATAAGAGGATTTGATTATCTTATGTATTCAAGTCCGCAGGTTGCGGACTTTTTTAGTTTACCCGGCATAGATGGAGCTTTCCCAATAAGCCTTGGACCGGGAATAAAGGATTTCGCAGAAGGAATTTTCGTCTAAATGGGAAACTAAGTGTAACAAATCAACGAATTAAATTAACTTATATCTAACATGATAGAATTGGAGGATTATTATGCAGAAACGTTTATTTACCTCAGAGTCAGTTACAGAGGGGCATCCGGATAAAATATGCGACCAGATTTCAGATGCCGTTCTTGATGCATTATTAGCCCAGGATCCTATGAGCCGTGTGGCGTGTGAGACTGCAATTACGACAGGCCTTGTGCTAGTTATGGGCGAGATTACTACGGAGGGATATGTGGATATCCAGAAGATCGTCAGGGATACCATCCGTGGGATCGGATACGACCATTCCGAATATGGATTTGATGCAAATACCTGCGGAGTTATAGTTGCATTGGATGAACAGTCAAAGGATATCGCGATGGGTGTTGATACAGCCTTTGAGGTACAGGAGCATCTTACGGAGGAAGAGGAATTTTCAAAGACTGGAGCAGGTGACCAGGGCATGATGTTCGGCTATGCTACCAACGAGACCGAGGAGTACATGCCTTATCCGATTTCCCTGGCCCATAAGCTGACAAAGCAGCTGACCAAGGTCAGGAAAGAAGGAATACTAAAATATCTGCGTCCGGATGGAAAGTCACAGGTTACGGTGGAGTATGATGACAATGGTAAGCCAATCCACCTGAATGCGGTTGTATTGTCGACCCAGCATGATGAAGAAGTAACGACCCAGCAGCTCCGTAAGGATATCAGGGAATATGTCCTGGATCCTGTGCTGCCCCAGGAATTAATCGATGAGAACACAAAGTTCTTTATCAATCCCACAGGCCGTTTCGTTATCGGCGGTCCCAATGGGGATAGCGGCTTAACAGGCAGAAAGATTATTGTAGATACCTACGGCGGCTATGCGAGACATGGCGGCGGAGCCTTCTCAGGCAAGGACTGCACCAAGGTTGACCGTTCTGCGGCCTATGCTGCACGTTATGTTGCCAAGAATATTGTTGCTGCAGGCTTGGCTGACCGCTGTGAGATCCAGTTGTCCTATGCCATCGGTGTGGCGGAGCCTACCTCCATCATGTTAGACACCTTTGGTACCGGAAAGCTTTCCGATGAGGAATTTGTAACGGTGATCCGCAAGCATTTCGACCTGCGTCCGGCAGGAATTATTAAAATGCTGGATTTAAGAAGACCGATTTATAAGCAGACTGCGGCCTATGGACATTTTGGCCGGATTGATCTGGATCTTTCCTGGGAAAGAACGGATAAGGCGGCAGAGCTGAGGCAATACTTGAAGTAAGAAGTGTGAAAAGTAAAAACCTACCCAACCTGTTTAAGGTCATTTTATTGCTGGAAAGGCTGATCTTATTCGAAGCTAGGGTAGGTTTTTTTATTAGGAAGTTTTTTGTGTTAATGAAATCTTTAGAAAGGTCATAGTATTTTTCTGTGCATTTTAGGGACGACCATGTTATACTTATCTTGTATTTCCAGGGAAGTGTGAGAAGTCTTACTAGAATAAGACTTTGGAAGTTCTAAGGCACCAAAAGACGGTGCCTAACAACTTCTATGCTTCACACTCGAAGAACGCAAGTACAGCGTTCTTCACTGATTGTTTGTGCCGCTAAAGCGGCATATCGGGAAGTGAGGATGTGAGCATTGAAGCTTAAGGACAGGATATTATATGCGTTTTTAATTATGATTACAATGCCGGTTTTAATGTTTTCGGTGGCAGCAAGCACGATTGTCGGCTTTCAAATGAACTCCATTCAGGAATCCTATAATGTAGAGGGGGATACGGTCCGGATCCTTACCAATCCGATCCAGATATTAAACCGGTTAACGAGGGGAACCTATAACGAGATTAAGCTGGCGGCGTTGAAAACGCCGGAAAAGCTGGAGGATATCGGATATATTACAAAATTAAATGAGGAGCTGGAGAAAAAGTATTCCTTCATAGCGATGCGTAAAAATGGCAAGTTCATCTTTATAGGAAATAATGAGCAGCTGGCGCTAATAGAAGACGACCTGCAGGATTTTGGTGTTTATAGCACTGAGGTGGACGGAGGAACCTATATTGAAGGGAAAAATCCCTTCCTGGTAAAAGCGCAGGATTTTTATTTTTCTGATGGTGGGGAAGGAACGATTTTTGTTGTTACGAATTTGAATACCCTGGTTCCCCAGATCAAAGCTGTTGTGATGCAATTTGTCATTTCCTTTTTCTTTATTTTATTGTTTACTGCGTTGATCCTGTCCTTTATTATTTACCGGAGCATCTTAAGGCCGCTGAATGTCCTCCGGTTTGCCATGAACCAGATCAAGGAAGGCGACCTGGACTATTCCGTGCGTGCAGAGACCCAGGATGAGATCGGGCAGATCTGTGAGGATTTTGAAGAGATGAGAATCCGGTTGAAGGAGCTGATTGACAGCAGGCTTGCCTATGAGGAGGATATCAAGGGGTTAATCAGCAACATATCCCATGACTTGAAGACGCCTTTAACGGCCATTAAAGGATATGCGGAGGGGCTGATTGATGGTGTGGCGGTGACACCGGATAAGCAGGAGAAATATTTGAGGACCATCATGACGAAGGCAAACGATATGTCGATTTTGGTGGACGAGCTGGCCTTCTATGCTAAGATTGACAGTAATACAATACCCTATAGCTTCAAGGAAATTAACCTGCATGATTATTTTGAGGACTGTATTGAGGATTTAGCCTTGGATTTAGAAATCGGAAATGTGGAGATACTGTATGAAAATGATACGGATCCGGAGGTAGAGGTTGTGGCTGATGCCGAGCAGCTCAAGCGGGTAATTAACAATATTGTTGGTAATGCGGTGAAATATAAGAAGGACGGGGAGACGCGGATCCAAATCCGCCTGCAGGATATCGGTGCCTTTGTCCAGGTTGGGATCCGGGATAATGGAATGGGCATTCCAAAGGCGGACCTGCCATATATCTTTGAACGGTTTTACCGGGCGGATGCTTCGCGGAATTCACGTAAGGGCGGGAGCGGCCTGGGACTGGCTATTTCAAAGAAGATTATTGAGGACCATGCGGGCAGGATATGGGCAGAAAGTGAGCTTGGGGAAGGGACGACTATTTTCTTTACCTTGAAGAAGAGTGATAAGAATATGGCTGGTTAAGGGAGATTTAGGCTGTGAGGTGGATCTGAGTGCAGATACATCCACCTGGGCTTGCCTTTAACATCCCATGCTTGCCAAGTGCAGGCAATCACGGGAGGCCCGGTCTGC
>JARKQP010000042.1 GCA_029974875.1 Mobilitalea sp. | reverse complement strand
CTTGAAGGTACCTGCTACAATCATGGTAAGGGAGCCAATCCCAGGTATAAATTTGCTGATGAGTATGGCTGCCGCGCCATACTTTTTAAACCATTCAACGAGTTTATCTATTTTGCTTCTGGAGAAATATTTATTTATAAAAGGTATTTGAAATATCCTGTCCCCGAGCGTATATGACAGGTGATATAAAATAAGGCAGGACAAAAAGGTCCCTGCTACTGCATTCAGGGCTATCAGGTATATGTTAAAGAGGCCTTTTGACCCAAGGTAGCCCTCAAGAATGAGTACAGTGTCCCCCGGGTAGGGGGGAAACAGGATTTGGAGTACTGCGCTTATGAAAAAGAAAGCGTAGGCAAAGATGGGATTTTGGCCTGCAATGCCATTTGTAAATTCAATCAGGTTTTGTTCCATGGCTTAGCTCCTCTTCCTGGGTTTTATAAGACAGTTCTTATCATAACCTATAAGGTCATCCCTGCCTGCTTTAATTAAAGCTTCATAAACAAGCTTGTAGTTTTTGGGATCTCTAAACTGCAGCAGGGCTCTTTGCATAGCCTTCTCCCGGGATGATTTCGGTACGTATACGGTCTCCATCGTCCTGGGGTCCAGGCCTGTGTAATACATACAGGTTGAAAGGCTCCCGGGGGTTGGATAAAAGTCCTGTACCTGCTCGGGATTGTAGCCCATATCCTTTATATACTCCGCAAGCTCAATAGCGGCATGGAGGTCGCTTCCTGGATGGCTGGACATTAGATAAGGCACAAGAAATTGCTTCTTATCCAGCTTTTTATTTATATCATAATATTTATTTACAAATCTGTCATATACTTTTCTGCCGGGTTTGCCCATTTTTTGAAGCACCCTGTCGCTTATATGCTCAGGTGCAACTTTTAGTTGTCCGCTTATATGGTATTTGCAAAGTTCCTTGAAGAATTCATCGTTTTTATCATATAAAAGATAATCATACCTGATCCCGGACCGGATAAAAACCTTCTTTACTCCGGGTATTTCTCTGATTTCCCTGAGGAGTTTCAAGTAGTCGCTGTGGTCTACGATTAAATTTTTGCATGGATTTGGATGTAGGCATTGCTTATGCTTGCATACTCCATGGACTTTTTGTTTTTCACAGGCAGTTTCCCTGAAATTTGCGGTAGGCCCTCCCACATCATGTATATACCCTTTGAATTCAGGATCTTTTGCGAATTCCCGTACCTCCTTCAGTATATTTTCATGACTGCGGGTTTGAATAGACCTTCCCTGGTGAAAATTAAGGGCGCAGAAGGAACAGCCGCCAAAGCATCCTCTGTGGCTTGATATGCTGAACCTTACCTCTTCTATTGCGGGGACTCCTCCTTCCTTATCATACATAGGGTGAGGCTTCCGCATATAGGGGAGGTCATATATCCTGTCTAATTCAGCAGCAGTTATGGGATATGAAGGCGGATTCTGGACGAGGTAGCGGTCTCCGTGAGGCTGTATAACTACCTTGCCGCTTATGGCATCCTGTTCTTCATATTGGACCTTATATGCTTTTGCATAGGAAAGCTTATCCCTTGATACCTCTTCAAAGCTTTGTATAAGAATGTGATCCTTGATATCGCCGGTGCTGTTTACAATACAGCAAGTCCCCCGGATATCCTTCATATCCTTTATGTCCTTGCCGTATCTCAGCAAATTTGCGATTTCCAGTATGGACTTTTCACCCATACCGTAACATAGGATATCTGCTTTGGAGTCAAAGAGTATCGACCGCCTCACTTTATCGTCCCAGTAGTCGTAATGGGCAAATCTTCTGAGGCTGGCTTCAATGCCTCCGAGTATCACAGGGATATTTTTAAATGCTTCCCGTGCCCTGCTTGCATATACAATATCCGCCCTGTCCGGACGCTTTCCTCCCTT
>JARKQP010000039.1 GCA_029974875.1 Mobilitalea sp. | reverse complement strand
TGCCAATATGTCAAGGGTGGAGGAGCTGTGCAACTTATTTCCAAAGCTGGACTGTGGCTCCTGCGGTGCGCCAACCTGTAAGGCATTGGCGGAGGATATTGTACGTGGTGTTGCGAAGGAACAGGATTGTATCCATATTCTCCGTGATTACATCCACAGGCTGTCGGATGAGTTGTTAAAATTTGATACAAAGAAGTAGTTAACATATTAATAATTCCTGTGAAGGGCTTAGGGGAATGGAGGGAACGCATTTTCTCCGGCCCGGAAACAGGAAGGGGAATACCGGATAAGGTATTAGGGAGGTAGCATGAAGGTTAATGATATTGTAGAAAAGTGTGGCTTTACGGTGCTGAATTTAGGGGATAGCCCTGACAGGGAGATTTCGGCTCCTTATTGCTGTGATTTATTAAGCATTGCCATGGGAAAGATGCCTGCAGATTCTGCATGGGTGACGGTTATGGGTAATATCAATACCCTTGCAGTTGCTACGTTAGCGGACGCGTCCTGTATTGTTCTTGCAGAAGGAAGCAGCCTGGATGAAGCTGCCGTCCAGAAAGCAAAGGAGCAGGGAATTACAGTGCTGGCGACGGAGCTTCCCATCTTTGATGCGGCACTTAGGATCTACCAGGAGCAGCATGCTTAAGCTTTCTTATGACCTGCATATCCATTCCTGCCTGTCTCCCTGTGGCGATGAGGATATGACGCCGGCCAATATCGTTGCAATGTCAGCCCTGAAAGGTCTGGACGTCATTGCAGTCACAGACCATAATTCCTGCAAAAACTGCCCCGCCGTGTTGAAATGGGCGGAGGAATATGGTCTGATAGCAATTCCGGGCATGGAGCTTTGTACCATGGAGGAAGTGCATGTACTATGTCTGTTTGAAGAATTATCGGATGCCCTGCGCTTTGATGAATATGTAGCTTCCATGCTGATGCGTTATCCAAATGATGAGAGAGCCTTTGGAAAGCAGGAGATTTATGACGAGGAGGATCAGCTGGTAGGGACGGAGCCATATCTGCTGATCAATGCAACAAACATTTCCTTTGATGGGCTTGGAGGCCTGATGAGGAAATTTGGCGGGGTATATATTCCGGCGCATATGGATAAGAATTCCAACAGCCTGATCTCCAATCTGGGGTTCATTCCCCCGGATGCGGATTTTGTGGTTGCTGAGCTGGCAAAAAAGGACAATTATGAGCGGCTTGGCAAAGGGAACCCATATTTGTACCGGTGCAATATCATAACGGATTCAGATGCCCATTCCCTGGGAGATATCAATGAGGCAGTTAACTTCCTGGATTGTGGAAGCCGCAGCAGGGGCAGTGTTTTAGAGGCTTTGACACGGTCAGTGTAAGACATGTGGTAAGGCATGTTAATAAAGAAGAGCTTTGACACTTGAATCATCTTATTGAAATCTCAATAATTTGTGATATACTAAAGCGTAGCGAGGAATTTCAAGCATATTTGAAAATGCTAACCGGAGTTTCAGATCATGAACAGGGTTTATGATATGCTTAACTGAAAAGCCTATACTATAAACAAAGGAGTTTATTATGGATTTATTGGATATCAGAGAATTATACCGCAGCAAAGAGAAATATATCGGAACGAAGGTTTCTATTGGCGGTTGGGTCAGAAGTGTCAGGGACTCTAAGACCTTTGGATTTATTGTGGTGAATGACGGGACTTATTTTGAGACCCTCCAGGTGGTTTACCATGATAAGCTGGAGAATTTTGCAACTGTTTCAAAATTAAACGTAGGCTCTGCAATTATTGTTAAGGGAGAGCTGGTGGCAACGCCCCAGGCAAAGCAGCCCTTTGAAATCCAGGCAGAGGAAATAGTAATAGAGGGAGCTTCAACAGCGGATTACCCCCTGCAGAAGAAGAGGCATACGCTGGAATACCTTCGTACCATGACCCATTTAAGGGCAAGGACGAATACCTTCCAGGCGGTGTTCCGTGTACGCTCCATGATTGCATATGCGATCCACCAGTATTTCCAGGATAGGGATTTTGTATATGTCCACACCCCGATTATTACGGGAAGTGACTGTGAGGGAGCAGGGGAAATGTTTAGGGTTACAACCCTGGATTTGGACAACCTTCCAAGAACCGAGGATGGAAAGCTTGATACTACCCAGGATTTCTTTGGGAAAGAGACAAATCTGACTGTAAGCGGACAGCTGAATGGTGAAACCTATGCCATGGCGTTTAAGAATATTTATACCTTTGGACCAACCTTCCGGGCTGAGAATTCCAATACGACAAGGCATGCGGCTGAATTCTGGATGATTGAGCCGGAGATTGCATTTGCAGACCTGAAGGATGATATGGCACTGGCGGAGGGAATGCTAAAATATGTGATCCGTTACGTGCTGGACCATGCGCCGGAGGAGATGAGCTTCTTCAACCAGTTCATTGACCAGGGTCTGCAAGACCGCCTGAACAACGTGGTGAACTCGGAGTTTGGACATGTAACCTACACGGAAGCCATTGATATCTTAACAAAGAATAATGATAATTTTGACTATAAGGTATCCTGGGGCTGTGACCTTCAGACGGAGCATGAGCGCTATCTGACGGAGCAGGTATTTAAAAAGCCGGTATTCGTAACCGACTATCCAAAGGAAATCAAGGCCTTCTATATGAAGCTGAACGAGGATGGAAAGACTGTTGCAGCGATGGACCTTCTGGTACCAGGAATCGGCGAGATCATCGGCGGAAGCCAGAGGGAAGATGATTATGACAGGCTTGTGAAGAGAATGGAAGAGATGGGTCTTAACAAAGAAGACTATGATTTTTATCTCGATCTCAGAAAATACGGCACTGCCAGGCATGCAGGCTTTGGTCTGGGCTTTGAGCGCTGCGTAATGTACCTGACTGGAATGGGCAACATCAGGGATGTAGTTCCTTTCCCTAGAACAGTGAATAATTGTGAGCTGTAAGGCATAAAAGTTTTGCATTTAAAAGGAGCAGGTACTGGCTTTCCACATACATTGATCTTTAATCATGTATGTGGAAGCAGTACCTGCTCCTTCTATAATATCTTGGAATATCCTGAAATAAAAGTCTGAATTAAAAAGCTTATTGAATAACCTGGTTTAGAAATGAATAAAAAACTCGGATTATTCTTTTGCAGCACTTGCTTTTGCGGTTGCTGTACCATAGATAAAGTCATGCAGCTCCTGTCTTGTTACAGCCCAATCCTTTGGCACCAGTACTTCAACCTTATATTTCCCCATCGGGACCCGTTCGTTATTATAGCTTCCATCCGTAGGAATACGGAAAGTTTTAAGGGACTGTACCTTAAGCTTGGAGGCCTCGTTTAAGTATAGATTAAACTCACCCTGGGTAATGTCGGTTTTAATTTCAACCTTTTTCAGGATGTTGTTCATAAGCATGGCCAGCTGCAGGACATTCTTGGATTTTACTTCACTGAAGATGGCATCAAGTACAATCCGCTGACGCTGGGTTCTTCCAAAGTCATTGTTTTCCGTTCCGGTAGACACCTTACGTACCCTGCAATAGCCCAGAGCCTGGTTTCCATTCATATGGTTGATACCGGCAACAACATTCCGGTTGGATTTTTTAGAAATATAATTGGTAGTCCTCAAATATTTTGCTTCTGCCTCGGTCAAGGTAATGTCCACACCGCCCACCATATCCACAATGGTTTCAAAGGCTTCGAAATTAACCATGCAATAACCGTCCAGGTCCACATCAAAATTATTCTCCAGCGTCTGGTATAGCAGGTCAATACCACCTTTGCTAAAGGCAGAATTAAGCTTGCTCTTGTTATGGCCGGGAATGTCAACGTACAGGTCACGCATGACGGAGGTAAGCTTCAGGGAATGGTCGTCTTTGTTCAAGGTAGCGATCATCATGGAATCCGTATTTTCTGCGCCTCCAATTTCCTCAACGCCAATCAGCAGTATATTAACAACGGGCTTATCCAGTGTCAGGTTTGTGATGGCTTCATCAGGGGAAGAACCATCCGAGGACGCATAGGATAAATTGCCATAGATGTAATTACCGACAGTGTTAATCAGGAACTTTCTGCCTGGATCAGTAAATAGGAGCAGACAGCTGACGGCAAGGAGAAGTAATAGGATGGAGGCGACGACCTTAAGGAACTTAGACCCGCCCTTCTTCTTACGCGGCTTCTTGTTATTGCCTGGCTTATTATTTGATGGTCTTTTTTGACTATTGCCATTATCACTGACCTGCCTTGCCAAAGAGGAATTTACTTCCTTAAGAAAGGCATCACTGTCATAGTCCTCGTCATAGCTAAACTGTATATTGGCGGATTTTCGGCTCCGTGTATCGCGGCTGTTGATAAAGCTTGGTATATCTATTGAATTATTTGATATATTATCATTTTTGCTACTCATTATAAAAAACTCCCTAATATGTAAGAATAGATAACGCTACAATAGTACCACTAATCCTTGCTCCTGTAAATACTTAATCCTTCAAATGGAAATATATGGCATCAAAGGCTGGGTGTTATCCATTGTTTTACTATTTGGAGCTTTGCAATAGAGCTCTTCGAACAGACCAGGGTCAGGCTTGTTAATTTCCGGTTTTCTTATCCGCGTGGTTACGGAAAATGACATGCTTAACCCGGCTCAAAGCAAGTAAAAGAATCGTGCCAAAAACACCGGCAGCAAGTAATTCACCGGCACCAACCGAGAGCATCATCAGGGGGATTGGCTGGGCTTCTCCATAAGCAAATCTTAAAACCCAGGGTATGATAACCGCATTTGCAAGGATGGGTGGAATCGGGACAAGAAATTTGTGCTTTCTTAATTTGTAAGAAAGTACGGCAGCGATTAAGGTTGCAAGAGAGCCAAAGACAATGTCGAGAATGTCAGCACCCGCAAGGAGTGCACTTAAAAAGCAGCCGATGGTTAAACCGGGAATGGCAGCGGGCGTGAAATAAGGCAGGATGGTCAAGGCCTCCGCAATACGGAACTGAATTGGGCCGAAGCTGGAAAATGAGAATACCAGCACCAGCACAGCGTAGAGCGCAGCAATAACAGCAGCCTCTGTGATAAAAGTGACTTTTGAGTTTTTCATTTTAAATTCTCCTTTAGTTTTGTTTTACGTGTGGAAGGTCTCGAACACACGATGGTAAATTGATGCAAAGCCTTGATTTGTAAGGGCTTGCGACTTACTTAGTATAACAGGAAAATGAGGGATGTCAAGTGGTGATATGGGTTTGGGCCGAGAATGTAAAAATAAATGTAAATAATCTGGATTTATAGGAAAGCAAAAAGAAGGCATCCCCTACTTTACAAAAAGTAAAGCCACTGTTATAATATAGGTAACAGGAAACATAGGGTTAAAACCTATGCTTGCCCCAATTGGTTAAGAAATGATTATCCTAAACTTCTCAGGGTTTGCAGGATAATCATTTTTTGTTGCTCATTTTTATCAAATGAACAACAAGAGTGATTAAAGCTACGACAAAAGTAGCAAAGGTTACCATCAAAGATAAAGCTTCTGCAACTGTCATAAGGCTCACTCCCCTTTCTAT
>JARKQP010000035.1 GCA_029974875.1 Mobilitalea sp. | reverse complement strand
ATAAACAGCCCATAATACTCCCTACAGCCATCCAGCTCCTCCTGGGACTGGATTGTCCAGGCTGCTGTTTTAATGTGGTACAGCTTTCTGCATATGGTAAATGACAGCCCTGTTTTATATACATGATGGTATGCAATAAAATCCGGCTTGGTCAGGAAGTTCAGAAGTAAATGCTTTAATATAAAATACTGGAGCTTATTCCCCTCAATTTTTTCCTTGATAAAGTCCGTTGACAGCTGTCCCCGGACCACCTCCGGGTAGTGCTTCTTATACCAGACCAAACCAAAGGGATTAAAGGATTCGATACAATATATGCCCTTATAATCCTTTAGCAGCTCCGATACCACCGTACACAATGCAGCCGCGGTCCAAGGGATCTTAAGCTCTACGATCAAGGGCACTTTTCCATCAACCAGGCCCAGCACCTCTTGTAGGGTAGGGATCTTCTCCTGTGATTGAAATAGGGTATATTTCTTCAGCTCCTCATAGGTATGCTCAGAAATCTTAACATCCACTCCACAGACGCGCTTTAAATTATAATCATGGAACACTACCGCCACCAGATCCTTCGTCAGCTGGACATCCAGCTCAATCCCGTAGCCCTTCTCTACCGCCCTATGAAAAGCCTTCAAAGAATTCTCCGGCGCCTCCCCGTTATTATCATGCAGCCCCCGGTGGGCATACAACCACCCATCCAGCTGCTTCCCTGCCGGATTGTGCCTAAGCTTCGGCATAACCGCCAGCAAATAAGCCGCCACAACAGCAAATATAATAATCAGCAAAATCTCCAACATCCCAGCAAAACGCCTCCCTCAATCTTCTACATACAGGCTTCACCCAATAAAAGCATCTCCATACTTAAATATAAATACGAATACACTAACGCGGTGAATCGGAGTGACTCAATATCCATCTGGGCGCAGACCGGGCCTCCCGTGATTGCCTGCACTTGGCAATCATGGGATGTTAAAGGCAAGCCCAGGTGGATATTGAGTCACTCAGATTCACCTCACAGCCTAAACCTCGCTCTCCCTCATTTGCCCACCAACTCCTAATCCTCCACATCAAAGTTCTCCATAACATCCTTTTTCTTCAGAGGCTTTGAATCCCCATGCTTCACTACCAGCATCGTGCATAAGGAAGCAAAGGAAAAAATAACTGCATAGGGAAATAAAGTGCGGTAAGAAACATGCTCCAACAGTGCGCCGGATACAACCGGTGTCAGAATTTGGGAAGACATGGAAAAGGTATAGTACATCCCTGTATATTTTCCAATATCAGAGCCCTTACACATCTCAACTACCATCGGATAAGAATTAACACTGATCGCCGCCCAGCCAATTCCGGTGAAAGCAAAAACCACATTGATCCACGGCGAATAATCTGTAAATAATGCCCCGCACAAATAGGAGGCAGTCATCAAAATGATACCTGCCAGGATTGTTTTCTTCCTTCCGACCAGGCTGGCGATAATTCCAATCGGTATGTAGCTTAAGATTGCTGCAATCATGGCTATCATAAGGGAATCCGTAAATCCCGCTTTATTAAGCCCCCAAACCTCCTGCGTATATCTGGAGTAGGCTGTGGTAACGGCATTATAGGCAAAAAACCATAGGAAAATGGATACCAGGATAAAGATAAAGCTTTTCCTGACCTCCTTCGGCATCCCATGCCCCATAGAGGATTCCACGTCCACTTCCCAAACTCCTTCTTTCTTCCGATCCTCTTCCCTCTTCCCAAGCTCTCCCTTGTCCTGGGTCTCTTCCCTCTTCCCGAGCTCCCCTTTTTTCTGGGGTTCTTCCTCCAGATTAATGGTGGCGGACAGCTTCTTTTCCGGGATAGTGATGATCAGCAGCGCGACAGCAAATACCATGAGTGCGGATATGGATAGGAATAAAGGCATATAGCTGTTTGAATCCTCCCTT
>JARKQP010000885.1 GCA_029974875.1 Mobilitalea sp. | reverse complement strand
TACGTTGATTTTGAGAAACTTCAGAAAAATCCTAAATGGATTCAGGGATATTCCGACACTACGGGAATATTATTTACAATAACAACTAATTTAGATATAGCCACACTCTATGCCAATAATTTTGGAACCTTTGGAATGAAGGAATGGCATGGTTCCCTGAGGGATAACCTAAAGATTCTGGAGGGCTGTGACATAGAGCAGGAGAGCTTTGATGAATTCCAGGATGGCTATAAGCAGAGGATTACGGGCTTTGAAGGATTTGAATTGGAAAAAGAGGTTAACTGGGTGAATATTTATCCACAGGGCTGGGATCCCGGCACGGAGCTGGTCTTAAGCGGGCGTGCACTGGGGGGCTGTCTTGACGTGCTGTTAAATTTGGTTGGAACCAGGTTTGATAAGACAAAGGAGTTTATTAAACGATATCAGAAGGATAAAATAGTATGGTTTTTGGAAAGCTTTGACCTAGGGAGCGAAGCTTTAGTCCGGGGCTTGTGGCAGCTGAAGGAAGCGGGCTGGTTTGAGCATGCTGCCGGTTTTATCTTTGGGCGGCCTGCCATGTACCGGTCGGATACGGATACCACCTATGCCGAGGCTGTCCGGGCTGTACTTGACCCGCTTCAGGTACCGGTTATTTTGGATGCGGATATCGGTCATAAGCCGCCGCAGTTTACGATGATTAACGGCGCTCTCATCCATATCAGCAGCCGGCAGGGTAAAGGAAGGATTTTATTTAAACGAAAATAAAAGATTTGGGGGCATTATAAATGGAGAATGACAATAAAACCAGCTTTTGGAGGGAAATTAGGGAAAGGCTTTATAAAGCTTGGAACAGGGAAGTTAATGTGAACATGAATAACTTTTTTGGCTCCATGTTTTATCTGATTGTTTCCATTATGTACCTGGAAATAATTTTTCATGTCCTAATCTACCGGAATATTAATATAAAGATTATTTACCCGGTCCTATTTGCAGTTCCCTTTGGAATGGTGGTCAATTTCATTATTGGATTATTTCCTCCGAAGTTGAATAAGGCCTTGCTTTGGTGCATTATGGCTGGTATCACCCTTGTATTTTGTGTCCAGCTTGTTTACTACTCCATATTTAAGGTGTTTTTCTCCTTCCAGTCAGTAGGCCTTGCTGGAGATGCTTTCACGAATTTTCAGAAGGAGATTTTAGTTGCCCTGAAAGCGAACCTGGGAGGGATCATTTTATTATTGCTGCCATTCTTACTGGGGCTCCTTGTGAACCAGCAGATTGACTTTTCGAGGAGGGGCATAAAGGAGCAGCTTGCCCTGGTAGCTACGGCTATCATCAGCCATGCGGTTGCGGTGGTCGCGTTAATGGCCTTTGGCAGGGGGGATTATTCGCCCTATGATTTATATTACCAGTCAAAGGTGCCGGATCTGTGCGGCAAGCAGCTGGGCGTTGTGACTATGACAAGACTTGATATGGAAAAGCTTTTATTTGACCAGGAGGAGCTGGTGCTGGTGGCGGAGCCGGGTAAGGCGCCGGATAAGAAGGCTCCCAGCACCCAGACCGCTGGGGGAACAAAAAAGTCATCGGCAAAGGCATCCGCTATCACGAAGGTGCCCACCCCTACCCCGGTGGTGGAGGAACCGAACATCATGAATATTGACTTTGGAGCACTGGCAAAGAGCGAATCAAATAAAACCATTAAAAAGCTGCATCAATATTTTGATTCCGTCACGCCAACGAATAAAAATAGATATACGGGCATGTTTAAGGGTTATAACCTAATCCTCATAACGGCAGAGGGCTTCTCACCTTATGCGATAGATAAAGAGAAAACGCCGACCCTATACAAAATGGTCAGGGAAGGCTTTGTTTTTAAAAATTTTTATACCGCCCTATGGCAGACCTCAACCAGTGACGGGGAATATGTGGCATTAACGGGTCTGATACCCAGTGGCACGCGGAGCATGTACAAGGGCAGGAATAATCAATGGCCATTTTCCCTTGGCCATCAGTTTGATGCCCTTGGGGTGGCGAGCAAGGCTTACCATAACCACACCTATACCTATTACCAGCGGGATAAGACCCATCCGAACCTGGGGTATATTTATAAGGGGCTGGGAAACGGGCTTAAGCTTAAGACAAAATCCTGGCCGGAATCAGACCTGGAGATGATGCAATCTACGGTGGATGACTATATCGGGGAAGACCAGTTCCATGCATATTATATGACCGTCAGCGGACATATGAATTATACCTTTTCTGGAAACAGCATGTCGTCGAAAAATAAAAGCCTTGTGAAGGATCTTCCATATTCCGAGGATGCCAAGGCCTATATTGCCTGCCAGCTGGAGCTGGACCGGGCCTTGGAATATCTGATTAAAAGGCTGGAGGAGGCCGGGGTGGCAGACCGTACGGTGATCGCCCTCAGTGCGGACCATTATCCCTATGGCTGGGAGAAGGACCGGCTGGATGAGCTGGCCGGACATGAGATTGATCCGAATTTTGAGATTTATAGGAATCATTTTATCCTGTGGAATCCCGGGATGACGAGGAATATAGTCGTTGACAAACCCTGCTCCAGTATGGATATTCTTCCGACCCTGTCCAATCTCTTCGGGCTGAATTATGATTCGAGGCTGCTCATGGGGCAGGATATCCTCTCCGATTCGGAGCCCCTGGTGTTCTTCTCCAACAGAAGCTTCATTACGGATAAGGTCATGTATAACTCAGAGAAGGGGAAAGCTATTTACCTGACGGATGAACCGGTATCGGAGGATTATATTGACAATATCAACAATGTGATTAAAAATAAATTTACCGTATCAACAAGTATTTTGGAAAATGACTATTACCGGTATCTATTTCCAAAGGATTAGGCTTAATAAGCCTGGAAGGACTAAAGGTGGGGATTCGTATGGGAAATATCCTGGACTATGTTCTTTGGCGGGGGGATTT
>JARKQP010000877.1 GCA_029974875.1 Mobilitalea sp. | reverse complement strand
GAAAATAATTCTTCTGATAGGACGAGGTAGCAAACACCTGCATTTGACTATAATGGCAGACCTCCTTCATATAATCATCAATTGCCCTCCGCAGTTCATAATCCTCCATATGCTTGAATCACCCACCATTCTATTGATATTTTAATAAGAGTGTATTTTGCAAAAGCCCCATAGCCTGAGGAATATCCTCTATAATGTATATCAGGCTGGCGGAAAATTTATGATTCATTTTAGAATTTAAATCAGAAGAAGGAGCAGCAAAGGCATACTATCCCACAGCAGGAACCCTTTATTAATATCTGCAGATCAGGTCAACACAGATAACGTAGGTATTGCGATCCATTCCTTCATAGGCGTAGGACAGGGTTTTACACAGGCCTCCGGTTGCTGTGGAGATGTATTCCACGGATACATACCATTCCCCGGGCTTTTTGATGGCCTGGCGGAAGTATTTTTTTTCGCCGTGGTAATCCCCCGGCATGGCAGGCTTAAAGTTTTCGTCCTGCTCGGCGATGATGTCCTGATTCATTATAGTGTGGCTTAACTGTTTTCCGGCTGCATCAATCACATAGAGGCATTCAAAATCCTTTTGCTCTTTTATGGTACCCTCCAGGGCCGCATCTACTTCCTCCATCGTAAGGGCTTTATGCAGCAGGGCAAGGAGCTTGTCCTGGATGCCCTGATCAAGCCGGCCGCTGTCCTCCAGCTTTACCTCGGCACCTCCCTGCTGCTTTAGCCGGTATCTGCCCATCACTGCCCGGAGCTTGAGGGAGGCTTCTGAAAGCTGTGCCACCCCGGCGCAGCTTTCCTCCGCGTAGGCCGCATTATTCTGGACTACTCCTGAGATATCCGCAATGATACCGGAGGTGTCCTTTAAGCGGGCGGTCTGCTCCTCGGAAGCCTCTGCCACCTCCGTACATAGCTTTGTTACACTTCCAATCGCTTCCTGGATGCTTTTAAAGCTTTCCGAGGTCCTTCCCGCTATGTCCGCACTTTCCCTGGCGGTCAGGATGCTGTGCCCGATAAGCTCCGTGGTCTGCTTTACCGCATCAGCACTCTTTTGGGCCAGAACCCCTACCTCATTTGCAACGATGGAAAAGCCCCGTCCGGCTTCCCCTGCCCTCGCTGCTTCAATGGAGGCATTCAAGGCCAGGAGCTTGGATTGCTGTGCCATCCCATCAATGATGGATATGATACCTGAGATGTCCCGGGAGGAGCTTTGGACCTTTTCAATGGAAGCGACCATCTGCTCTATATATTCCCTGCCTACCCCTGCCTCTTTTTGTATGGCATTGATATCCTCGGCGGCCTTTCTCACATTTTCTGTGTTACTGGTGGTCTGCTCCGTGATTTCAGAGATAGTTCCGCTCAGACTGTTGATCAGCTCCGCCTGGTCAATGGCATTTTGGGCGATCTGGTTCGAGCCATTTTCCACCTGTCCGCAGAGAAGGTCTATTTCATGGGTTAATCCATTGATCTCTTCAAAGGATTTATTCAGTGAATGCCTTATTTTATGCAAGGCATTTTTAATAGGTACAAAATCGCCCTGGTAATTAATATCCCTGGCAAAGGAGACTGCCATATTGCCAGCGGACAAATGGGACAGCACATGGGCTATCTCGTTAATATAGCCGTTAAAGGACGTACTGATCTGCTGGATATCCCTTGCCAGTTCTCCCAGGAGGTCAAACTGCTCCAGCTGCATGGTGATATCCAGGTTTCCACTCACTAATTGCTGGATGCTGTTCTCAATCTCCCCGATTTCATCATTCATTTTTAACATTTCCCTGTGTTTTCCCATCAAACTCATAAAAGCCCTCCTTAGTTCCCTGTAACCCTGATTAATTTATCTTAATTGTGATGCTATCTGCCCGCTCCAATGTACCGGGAGCCAAAGTTTGAAAGAAAGCCACTTTCAAACTATTTATTAAGGCCTAT
>JARKQP010000851.1 GCA_029974875.1 Mobilitalea sp. | reverse complement strand
CTCGCAAAATTCTCAAGATCCTGCAAGGTATGCGGCGCATACTCAGCAAGGAATTCAAAATAATCAAAATTGCCTGTTGATGCGGCCGCTTCCACGATTGTCGGCCATGTGCTCCAGATTCTGGTGTTTACTGTTGGTTTTCCCTGTTCTAACATTTCTCTCAATTTGTTTAACATGATTTTTCTCCTTAAGATTTTTATTTATATCTTTCCTGTTTAATAAGAGTACTTTAAATCATGCTGCAAATCCATTTATATTCTTGTCCTATATATTTCTTTTTCTGCCATTACTGATGATGGAATTTCATTGCCGGCCTAATATACAAAAGTCCTCGAAAAGTGAGATCAACCTGTCACTTACCTAAGACTTTTGCATTGTTTTTATTTAGAAAAAACTTGATAAAATGAATGGTATACCAGATGCTTCTGGTACACCATTCATTTTACCGTTAGAACTCCGGGCCATAAGGGAGGCTTTATATTGATATATTCCTTACGGAAGCCCGGGGAATTACTTTTCCCTTCATAACCTGTCCATGAATCTTCTTCGACTTATTATCAATCATACTGACCATATATTTTACTGCTTTTTCAGCCAATTCAGGAACCATACAATCATACGTTGTCAGAGGAGGCACCATATGATCTGCCGTATAGATATCATCAAAGCAGATTACGGATATATCCTGGGGTATATGTAAAGAAAGCTTACTTACTCCGCTATATATTCCCAAGGACATCATGTCTTCACTTGCAAAAAAAGCTGTAATATCCTTATCGCCCTGCATCGATGAAACCACTGCTGTTCTGGCTTTTGCCATGCTTGTAATGTCTGTGATAATACTACTTTCCTTGACAGGTAGCCCTGCCTCCTCGAAGGCTGCTTTAAAACCGGCTATCCTTTTCTCTACCCCGCCATGCTCCCGGTTTCCGAATAATCCAACAATATTTTTATGCCCATGATCTAACAAATACTTAACTGAGGTATAGCTTCCATGGAAATGGTCAATAGACACACTGCTTAATTTGTCTTTACCATACCGGTTTAGCAGCATGATAGGTATTCCTGTATCATCCTGGAACCGTTTGAGATGCTCAACATCCTTATTCACAGTCAGGCAAATAATCCCATCAACCATATGGTTTTTTAGCCGGCTTAAGTTCTCTTCTTCAAGCTCAGTGTTCATCTTACTGCTGGACAAAAAGATTGTGTAACCTTTCTTCGAAGCATATTCCTCAACCTTGTCAAGTAACATGGAATAGTAAAGGCTGTTAATATCCGGGACGATAAGTGCTATGACGGAAGTCTTGCCTCCTTTTAGACCCTGTGCCAGCATATTAGGTTTATAATCAAGCTCCTTCACCGCTTCCAGGACTCTTTTCCTGGTTTCCTCTTCCACAAAAATCTTTCCTGACAATGTTCTTGATACAGTACTTATTGACACACTGGCAAGCTCTGCGACATCCTTTATTGTTGCCATAATTTCTCCTTTATTTCTAACCGTTCCTAATGCAAACGTTTTCTTTTACATAGTCTAACATAAATTGAAATGTTTTGCAACCAATAAAGAAATCTGTCACAGCGGAAAAAAGCAGAGAAATGATTCTTTTTAGATTCTTCTCTGCACAATTTTATATCTTCTTATCATAAAATTTCTTATTCTACTACTGCAATCAGATCCGCTGTACACAGTGTTCCTTTCGGCATATCTTTCACTTCTACACAGCTTCTCCCGGGTTGCGATACGAAGTATTTTGCGTAGATTTCATTAAATCCGTCAAAATCCTCTAAACACTTTAAGTAACAAGTCACTTTCAATACTTGTTCAAAAGAGCTGCCTGCTGCTTTTAAAACCGCCTCGAAATTCTGGCACATCTGCTCGGCTTGCTCACGGATATCTTTTCCTTTTACTTCACCCGTTTTTGGATCAATGGGACTTTGTCCCGCCGAATAAAATATTCCATTGTGTACATATCCTTGCGAATAGGGGCCAAGCGGCTTAGGCGCTTTATCTGTATAAATCTTCTTCAAGCTTCCTCACTCCTGTTTCTTTGTTTGTTATAACATTTTTCTATTTACTTTGCTAATCCTAGCAATTAGCGGAGATAAAAGACTGGAATATTTACAGTTACCACCATCATATCCCATGTCTTTATTCTCCACATTTTATTGCTCTTCTTTTGGTTTTTACGGTTTTTACTTATTACACTTTAATACCGGCCGTATTGGTTTTATCGGACTCTCATATCCTTACAATTAAATTCCTGAATTACCACAACAATTATTACTTTTGTCCCTTAAATGATTTTATTCTCTTCAAAACAGCTTCTGGAATTCCAGGAAACCGGTATTTAAATAATTCGGCCTTCCCTTTTCAACCAAACATTGCTTCTTCCCGCCAAAATAAGAAACAATGTATATTTAAAACGGCGTCTTTAACTGTCAGTCCTTATGTACCAAAACATCTGCCATATTAATAATCTCTATACTATATAAATCCCCTGTAATTAACTGGACTACTGCGACGTATTTTCTACGAAAATGGTTACAGCAGCCCAAATAAACACAATATTCTGATTACTGAAGAGCAACAAACGCCTTATCTTTTACTATCATTGGCTGAACTATTGCGAGTGTATTATCACCGTTATCATCAAAATCAATGTCAACCATTACACCATCTTTATATACTGCATTTGCTTTAATCCAGTCTACAAGGTCTTGCCCTTCCAAATCTGCCGCTTCGCTATTCGACAGTACTTCAGCCAGCATACAGATTAAGTCATAATTACCCGCACTCCATTCTCCAGGAAGTGCACCGTTTGCATATTTGATGTAATTAGCTACATAATTCTTCTTATTCTCACTAACATTTCCTGTAACGTCAGGGCAAAAACTAGCGACACTAATGAAGCCTTCTGCTGCATCACCAGCAATTTCAATTAACTGACTATTGGAAGTACCAGCACTTCCAATACGACCATAGTCTGTCCAGCCAAGTGCTGATGCCTGCTTTATAAATAAGGCTGCCGGACTATATTCACACATGAAAATGACACAATCAGCACCTGCTCCACGGAATGTAGTGATAGCAGATGAAAAGTCCTTCTCCGTAGACGGATCAATCTGTGCAGACCCAACTACTTCAATGCCTTTTTCTTTAAAGAACTCTAAAGCTGCCTTGTAATTGGTTGTATCGGTTTCAGCTGTTGTATAGAAAATAGCAATTTTAGTATATCCCCTGTCAATTGCCAACTGGCATTGTTGTTCTTTTTGGATACTGTCACGTGCACATGCACGAAGATACATTGTAAATCCCTTATTTGTCATAAAATCTGCGGTATTAACAGCTGATAAAAACGGAAGATTAGCACCTAAAAGAGTTGGATATGCAGCCTGGGAGCAGCCTGAAGAATTGGAGGCAATAACAAAACGATAATTGCCATCAGCTGCTATCTTCTGCGCACAAATTACTGTCTGGTTTGAGTTATTCTGATCATCAAAGGTATCAAATACTAATTTTTGACCATTGATACCACCCTTTGCATTAATTTCATCAACAGCTATCTGACAACCAATCTGCTCTTGAAGTCCACAAGCCGCATTATCGCCAGTCATAGCAGCAATTAATGCAAATCTCATTGTCTCTTCCCCTTTAGAGGGTGCTGTTGTTGTGCCAGAAGCCGTTGTTTCGTTTGTCTTGCCTGTTGTGTCTGTTGATTCCTTTGTTGTCTTGCCACAAGCAGTCAGAGTAGAAATCATAGCAAATACTAAAGCTACCACCAAGATTTTTTTCATTACTTTCATTGAATTCTTCCTCTCCTTTAATTAAAAATATTAGTTCCACTTTTATTGCAAATAGCCAATCTAAATCTGAAAAAAGCTTTTTTTATAATCCGCGCGGTGCTTTTATCAGATCCCATAAGCCATTTGAATCAATGTTAACCGCTTAGCACTCATCCAGACATGCTTTTTACATTCCCAGGTATGCCTTTTTGATATCCTCACTGACCAGCAGCTTATCTGCCGAATCGTGCATCGTGATATGCCCCACCTCCATTACATAACCCTGGTCGGCTATCTTTAAGGCCTGGCGTGCATTCTGTTCCACGAGGAAGATCGTGATCCCTTCCTCGTGTACCTGGTCAATGATCCGGAATACTTCCTCCACGACTAAGGGTGCAAGCCCCATGGAGGGTTCGTCCATCAGCAGCAGTTTCGGCCTTGACATCAGTGCCCGGCACAGGGCAAGCATCTGCTGCTCGCCGCCGGACAGGGAGCCTGCCTTCTGTTTCTCCCTCTCCTTCAATCTGGGGAACCAGGTGAAATATTTCTCTATGTCATCATGGACTTCCTTATCCTTGCGGATGAAGGCCCCGGCCTTTAAGTTCTCCAGTACCGTCTGCCTCGGGAATACCTTGCGTCCTTCCGGGCAGTGGGAGATCCCAAGACGTACGATTTTGTCCGTCGCAAGCCCCGTGATGTCCTTCCCGTCAAAAATAATCTTACCGGAGGCAACCTTTAAGGAACCGGACAGGGCCTTCAGCAGTGTCGTCTTTCCCGCACCGTTGGACCCGATCAGGGTTGTCAGCTGTCCTTCCCCTGCATTCAGGCTGATCCCCTGCAGTGCCGTGATTTCGCCATATTTTACGACAAGATCCTTGATTTCCAGTAACACTTAGTTTTCCTCCTTTCCTAAGTAGGCCTCAATAACCTGAGGATCCTTCTGTACTTCATCCGTGGAACCTACCATCAGCAGCTTCCCGAAGCAGAGCACCGCAATCCTGTCACAGAGGTTCATCATGAACTTCATATTGTGCTCGATTACGATTACCGCCGGCCCCCTTTCCCTGATCCTCTTGATGAGCATCATAAGGTCCATGGTCTCCTGCTCGTTCATACCGGCACTGGGTTCATCCAGCATGATCAGCTTCGGGTCGCTGGCAAGCGCCCGTCCGATCTCTACCAGCCTTTGGTGACCGTAAGGGAGGCTCCCGGCATAGTCGTTTGCAAACTTCTCGATCCCAAGGAATCTAAGGATCTCATAGCATTTCTCCTCCGCCCTTTTCTCTTCCTCTTTCTCATACCTGTTCTGGAGGAGGATACTGAGCAGGTTCGTCTTTATGACGTTATGCATCCCTACCTTGAGGTTCTCGGTCACGGTCATGTCCCCGAACACCCTGATGTTCTGGAAGGTCCTGGACAGCCCGTGCTTGCTGTATTCCGTGGTTGTTTTATTGGTATAATCCTCGCCGCTAAAATATACTTTCCCGGAGGAAGGGACAGAGAATCCCGACACTGCATTGAACAGCGTGGTCTTTCCCGCACCGTTTGGGCCAATCAGCCCAAAAATCTCGTCATCCCTTATCTCCAGACTTACGTCCTGCAATGCCTTAAGACCGGCAAAATTCTTGGATACGTTATCAATCTTTAAAATTGTTCCCATCAGCTTCACCCCCTCCTATTTCTGAGTTTTTATGGAGCTTTTCCTACGAATCGCATCCATGATCTTATCCCTTACACCGCCCCGTCCAAGTAATCCATTGGGGGCAAACAGCATCAGGATAACCATCATGACACCCATGATCAGTAATCTGTATTGATATACGCCCCTGGAAATCTCAGGAACAACAATGAGGATCAGCGATCCTAAAATAGAACCCGGAAGACTTCCCAGACCACCAAGGATAGCCATCTGTAATTCGATTAAGGATTCATCAATCGTGTACAGTGACGGGGAAATGAATGTCGTCATATGTGCCAGCATTGCACCGCCTATACCGGTAAAAAAGGATGCAATGATAAAATTGTTTAATTTGTACGCCTTTACGTCGATCCCTGCATAAGCCGCTGCAATCGGGTCATCCCGCAGTGCCATATAAGCACGGCCCATCCTGGATTTTGTTATCCTCCTTATAGCTATGTAGCAGATCGCCAGCACCGCAAGGCAGAAATAAAAGATCGAGCGCGGCGTAATAAACGCATACCCAAAGATAGTTGGCCTGGACGTGGCAAACCCGAAGGAGCCGTTCGTCACCGGGTACCAGTTCTGGAATATTTTCCTGCAGATTTCCGAGAAGCCGATGGTAATCAGCGTCAGGTAGTCAAAGGAAGAATACCGGCACAGCATTCCCAGCAGTGCCCCGAAGGCCGCTGAAAAAAGGCCGCCGCAGATAAAGGCAATGATAAAGGGGACACCAAGGGTCGTCATCAGGATCGCGGAACAGTACCCGCCAAGCCCTACGAAAGCCGCACGGCCGAAATCCAGCTGCCCGGAAAAGCCCACGATCAGGTTGATGCTCAGGGCAATCACGCTATAAATCATGACATTGCAGGCAATCGTCAGCGCATAGGAATTCGTTATGGCCCAGGGAAAAACAACACATACCACCAGCAGGGCGGCAACACCATATTTCTTATATAAACTTTTTAGCATACCTTTCCTCCCTGTTAGATTTTCTCGGCCGTAGCTGCGGGGAACATACCCTGTGGCCGAATCAGAATGAAGATGATGAACACGCCCCAGACAAACACATCCTTATATGTAGAAGAGACATACGCCGATACGAAGGTCTCCGCAAAGGCCAGGACTAAAGAACCTACAATCGCTCCCTTTAGGCTGCCGATCCCTCCCCATATGCTTGCCATCCAGGCCTTCATAGTTCCGTAAGAGAAACCGATGCCCATAAAAATGAACTGGTAATACTGGCAGAACAGCAGTCCGCCGATTACACCAAGTGCTGCTCCGAGGCCGTATACCAAAGCAATTACCTTATTTACCGGAATCCCCATCAGCGCTGCCGTATCCGTGCTCTGGGATATGCATATGATGCCCTGTCCCCATTTGGTATGTTTAAGTGCCAGGCTGATAAGAACCATTAAAACAAGCGCTATAACAAGCAGATAAATCTGCAGGGTTCCAATGACTACATTTCCCACTTCCATGCTGTCAGTCTTAAAAATGCTCATATTAAAAGCATAAGTCTCCGAGCCCCAAATCAGCTGGATCGAATTTCTCATAATATATGCAATACCGACCGCCGAAATCGTCGGAGCCACACGGCCTGCGTACCGCAGCGGCCTGTATGCAAACCGCTCTACCAGGACATTCAAAACAAAGCCGGTTGCACAGCCCAGTAATATTGCAATAACCGGATGGACAATATCCATTACCGAAAAGGCCACAAAGCATCCTACAGCATAGACATCTCCATGTGCAAAATTCAACTTTTCAAGTACCCCATATACCATATTGTACCCAATCGACAACAAAGCATATACGGCGCCAACACTCAAGGCATTAATTAATATCTGAAAAAACATATAGTCCTTCCCTTCTGAATATATTATTTGCTAATAGCTTTTTACAATGTGCCATGCAAAAGATTCTTAACCAAGGAACTCCGGATACTGTTTAGGCTGGACAGCCCGGGCAACCAAATGTGCCAAACTAATGAAATCAAATACCGGCAGGCCAGTTTCCTTTGCAACGGTCCTGGCAAACGGAGGTATGTCACTGCATTCAAATACAAAGCAACGGATGTCCGGATATTTGGCTATTAATTTCTTTGCTGCATCCATAACTTCCCGTTCTATCTTCTCCGGATCAATCGTGCTCTTGTTGCATGTGACATGGACATTATAAAATTCTTCCGTCTCATCCAGTCCGCCAACTGCATACTTCACCGTATCATCAATGCCAACACCCTTTAAGAAATCTCCTTTCAGATGCTTGCCGCCGGCAGTCAAAATACCCACTCTGCCATTCTCACCAACCATACGTGAAAGCATGGGTACCATTAACAGGGGTGAAAGAAATACCGGAATGTTAACAGCCGCTGCCACCTTTTCCTGATATATGGCAAAGAACCCACAGCCGGAGGTAATCGCTTTACATCCTTCTGCCTCCAGCTCTTTTGCTGCCTCAATGAAGATCTGGCACCTGCTGGAATCCGGTCCGATCTCATCGCACCACCAGTCTGATGGCAAGCCCTTCATCACTTTAAACCTGACAGGAAAATCATATGACATTGCATTCCCCACATTCCCCGGTATCAGCGGAGCCTCCATATCCAGCATTAAAACTCCCAGCACATCCCCGTAGTAAGGTTTTCCACCTGCGTATTCCATAAATAAAAGCCTCCCAAAATCGTTTTAAAATTTGTTTTCTAATTCGTTTTATTATCCTTTTTATTGCTGACATAGGCCATACATTGCCGCTTATGGCAGGTTCCCCATAAGATATTCCATGTGTATTTATACTCCTTGGCAATGCATTAACCTTTTTTACAAAAACTTGCGTATATTAAAGGCAAGCGAGCAGCCAATTTTTTAGGGGAATATTTGTATTTCTATGACATCGTTTGCGCAAACGTTCTCATGGATTTATTGTACACTATAATATACAACTTTGCAAGTATTTATTTAATAAAACTATACATTTTTGATAGCTTGCCCTTTTATTGGAAAAGATTACATTATCTATCCTGACAGCAAAAAACATGAGAATATTCCTTGTCTAATAATGGAGGTTATGATATCATAATTATATATACCAGCTGCATAATCATAAGGGTGTTTCCAGATACACCTTCATCAAGTTTGAAAAGGGATGTTTCTTATGGATTCAATTTTTTTGTCTCAAAACCAACTATATAATGGTAATTACTCCTTTACGAAAAGAGATGCCACCCATGAATTTTTGCAGGATTGCCATTACCATGATTTTTATGAGGTGCAGTTTTACCTCTGTGAATCAGAAACAGGCCACATCGGTGAGATTACAATTAATAATGAAACGAGCGAGCTAAAACAGGGCTGTCTTGTTTTAATTAATATGTTCTCTCCCCATAAGATTAAAATTGACTGTGATGTGCCATATATCCGCTACTGTGTCTCCTTCGATTCAAGCCTTTTATTATTTGCCTGCTCTGACCAGTCGAATTTGTTTAATATTTTTTCAAACTGTGCCAAGGCAAAATCATCCCTTCCGCTTTCTACCGAGCAAATCAACACCTTCATAACGATATATAACAAGCATGAACGGCTGCCCTTAACGAACGGAAAGGATATCCTTGAAAAGTCACTTATCTTAGAGATATTTGCTCATATTTATGATATTTTCTACGAAGGACAGCAAATCAGCGATACTGATATGCGCAATATGACTACCCTTACGAAGTTAATCCAATACATTGACAACCATATTTCGGAAGAGCTGTCTTTGGATGTGCTTGCCGAGTATGTGAGCTTTAGCACCTTCCATTTAAGCCGTATGTTCAAGAGATATACCGGAACAACCTTGAATAAATATATTGTCTCAAAGAGGATTGACAAAGCCAAATTGCTGCTCCAATCTCCCCTTCCGATTAATAGCGTCAGCATTGAATGCGGTTTTAATAACTACACCCATTTTTACCGGACCTTCAAGGCGTTAACCGGTATCAATCCAGCTGAATACAAAGACAGGCAAAGCACTTAAGCTGCCAAGCCGACTGCCGACTTAAATATATCGAAATAAAAAAGGTATCTGTCAGCGTTACAAACGCCTCAGATACCTTTTTTCGTGGGCTACACCATTGATTTGATAAGCATAGCTTTAATATATTTTATAATGTTTTGGAATTCCAAGCTCAAAGATCAGATTTACCTGCCCCTGGATCAGCGGCTTCAGGTAATTTAGCATATCCCGGGTAACATAGCAGCCATTTACGGAAATCCATTCTTTTGGAACCGTCTTTTCCCTATTAGCAACTTCATTTGCCGAAACAGAACCAAAGCTGATTCTATAAGGACAGTTACACAGCCTCTGGATTACAGCCATTCTTCCCGTCTCACCGTTAAGGGCACAGTACAAGGCTTTCTGGCCTAGTTGGGCTGCTTCTGAAAGATCTGTTTCACTTGCAATATGGGCTGCCGCCCTTTGCATGAGGTTAAGGTTTATTGACCTTACCTTACAGCCAATTTTGTCCCGCACGATTTTTTCTAATACCATTCCTGCCCCGGTGAGGTGCTTATGTCCAAAGCCGTCAATTTCATCAGTTGCTACCCGTTCAGATAAGTATGCCCCGCTGCTGTCCTTCAGACCCTCGCTGACAGCAACAAGTATGCCGGTTTTCTGGTTCAGCTTTTCTTTCACGTCACCAATGAATTTTGCCTCATCGAACTCCCTTTCGCAAAGGTAGATCAAGTCAGCCCCCACTCCCCCATTTACCCTTGCCAGGGCTGCTGCAGCCGTCAGCCATCCTGCATTTCTTCCCATAATTTCCACAATGGTAACTGATGGTATATTGTAGGCGCTGATATCATGGGCAATTTCGGCTATGGTTGTCGCTACATATTTTGCAGCGGAGCCAAAGCCTGGACAATGGTCTGTTGCACATAGATCATTGTCTATTGTTTTGGTGCACCCATGATATATATTTCATGGTTATTCTGGATGCAGTATTCTGACAATTTATCAACTGTATCCATGGAGTCATTCCCCCCGATAAAAATAAAATACTTTATCCCATATTCCAATAAGTTTTTTACAATTTCCTTGTATATTTCCTCGCCGCAATCCCATTTTGGAAGCTTGTACCTGCTGGTTCCAAGCGCCGATGAAGGAGTATGCATTAATGTCCGCATGGCTCCGGTATCCCCAACCAGCCTGCTTAGATCAAAAAAGTTTCCCTTAATTACTCCATCAATACCATTCCGTGCACCAAATACCTTATTTACTTTACCGCTGACCTGAATTCCTTGTAAGATGCCAACTAAGGTTGAATTAATTGCTGCAGTCGGTCCTCCAGACTGAGCCACCAATAAATTTGCCATTATAGCCCCCCATCAATACACATTTCACTTCCGCTATCTGATATAGCTGGTCTTAATCTTCTTCTCCGCCTCCGGCTTAAGGATTCCCATCTTCCTTCCCATTTCAAAGGATTTCAGCATCCAGGCCATATTCCTCCCCAGAACCCTCATCGTCTGAAGCCCTTCCAGGTCTTGCTTTGTTTCCTCCGGTGTATGCCCATGGATGACATTATAGTAATTGGAGGTAACAATTGGCATGCCTGCCAGGCTAAAATATTTATATATTACATCAAGGGTAGCCGTTGTGCCCGCCCTTCTTGCAGATGCAACAGCGGCTGCGGGCTTCATTGAAAACTTGTTACCTGCCATGAAAATTCTGTCCATAAGTGAGATTAAGGCTCCATTTGGAGATGCGAAAAATACAGGACTTCCTATTACAAGACCGTCAGCCTCTTCCATTGCATCCAAAACACGGTTTACCTCACTGCCTTCAAAAACACACCTGTGCCCATTATTGGAACAGGCCTGGCATCCAATACATCCCTTTATGCTGTTTTTGCCAATATGTATCATTTCTGTCCCAATCCCTTCCGAATTCAAAACCACACACATTTCATTCAGCGCTGTGTAGGTACATCCTTTTTCATTCGGACTTCCATTAATCACTACAACCTTCATTTATAATTTCTCCTATCGTCAAATCTTTCTTCGTAATCTGTATGGCAAATATAAGAGCCAAAATGCCTGCCACTATCTTTCCTGTCATAAAAGGGATAATCACCTCTGGCTCTACTCCCAGGACAAAGCTCATCTGACTTCCAAAGAGCGCCGCACTGGTTACTATCCATGCACCATTAATAACTATCCCCTTTTTGCTCATATGCTTCATCATGGTAAAGGTAGGTACACAGCTTGCCATTGTTACGATAATCCCGCTTGTATCCATTGCTGTCAGGTTTATTTTTTTCCCAACCTTTGTTAACGGCTTTTTTAATACTCTCGTAAAAATTTCCAGCATCGGCATCATTCCGACAAGAACGATTGTCACAGAGCATACAATCATCATGCTTTCCATGATATCAGTAAAATCATCAATTATGGTGTATCCTGTTAGATAGGAAATGAAACCAACCATGATTCCAACGATAGCTATCTTTGTAATGATTTTTCCAAACACGCCGACAATCTTAATGACTTTCTGGGGAACCAACCAGAAACCAACGGCAA
>JARKQP010000968.1 GCA_029974875.1 Mobilitalea sp. | reverse complement strand
TCACTCTCAAAGGGGCATCCCGCTTGGATCATTGCCGTTTTGTTTAATGGTGCAAAGCAAAAACCGTCAATTTTCTTTGCACGGAACAACTCGACTCCAAGCTTCAATAGATCCAAACAAGACTTTCCGCTTTCAACATTTAACTCTCCGTACGGAATCTCGGCAGGATCCAAATTCTTCTGGTCCAATACAGGAATTCCATTCTCCCAGTCTGCATCCTCTATCTTTGAGATGATCTGAATAGGAACAGTAACTCCTCCAGCCTCCGCTCCCCTTTGAAAAATTCTTGCATCCCCTAAAACAACTGGTCTGCAATATTCATCATAGAAATTATTTGCGGCTAATTTCGCAATAATCTCCGGCCCCACACCTGCCGCATCTCCTAAAATTAGTCCGATAATTGGTTTACTACTCATTATTTCCTCCTTGATTGTTAATTTATTTTCTCTCTTAACTATACAGCAAGTTCCGTGCCAATTTTTCTTAAAGCTTGTTTTGTACGTAATAATTTATTGAATTATAATTTATATGATTAGAGCGTCAAATGGGAAGCTTTAGGTTAATGTAGGCTTTGTCGAGTTTAATCCTTTATATTACTAAATCACATAATAGGCTGTATTTTACGCCCAATTAATTCCATAGCTCAAGTTGCTATATGCATTTATAAAAAAATTAGATGCCATTCTTTAAATTGTTCGATTAAATATTGTTTCAATTGTTTTATTAATGTTTCATTTCGTTTCATTGCTGTTATTTATGAAGCTAACGCGCGCTTATTGTTTCCTTGCCAGGCGTAAGCAACTCAACAATACTATCACCAAAAAATTAGGGAAATAGCCTGCGGCTCAAAATTTGCAGGTCTAGTGAAAGGAAGGGTTATCAAAATGAGAATACAAGATATTTACGCTGACGTCTATCAAGAATCTGTTGACCAGGAAGTTAACAAGGCTATGAAAAAGGTTACAAATAAAACAAAGTAAAAGGGGGCTATCAAGATGGAAAACTCAATTGAAGTAATAGAAAGGAGGCATTTGATTTGAATCAAAATGTTGATATAAGTAGATTTCTTGATGATTCAGGAAGAATCACGCAGTTACCCCAAAAGAAAGTCTTCAGAGTTGCAACTCTCTGCTATTTAGCCAGGGAGCCGTGATGAATGATTATTTCAGCTTCTTCTTATAAAGCCTCTGGGAAAACAAAACAGCTTTTCGCCCTTATCTAGGCGCACTGACACTCAAATCCCACAACTTTCCACAACGTAAAAAAGGGCAGTTATGGGACTGCCCTTTTTCGGAGAAGGTATTTTTGTTACTTATGGGGGTGTAGCAAAAACTATATAATGTATTGGGGTTTACAAACATAGTATAACACGCTTCCTCAAATAAGTGTGCACAAACTTCACAAAATTTTATCCATTTTTTCGTCATATTGCACAATCATCTACCCTTGCCTTATGCCTGACCAGGATCAGCAATAGCCTTAACCTCAAACAGAGCCTCAAACTCTTCCCTTGTAATCCTTTCCTTCTGGATCAGGAGGTCAGCACAAGCTTCCAAGATATCCTTATTCTCCAACAAAATCCTCTTAGCCTCTGCATAGCATTCATCAATAATCTTACGGACTTCATCATCAATGCGGTTTGCCACGTTTTCACTATAGCTTCTGGTATGGGCCAAGTCCCTTCCGATGAATACTTCATCATCATCATTCTCATAATTCACCATACCGATTGCCTCTGAGAAGCCATAACGGGTAATCATCGCCCTTGCCGTTGAGGTTGCAACCTTGATGTCCTGGGAAGCTCCCGTAGTGACATCATCAAAAATCATTTCTTCTGCCGCCCTTCCGCCAAGATCCACGATAATCTCCTGTTTCATTCTTCCCTTTGTATGGAACATCTCATCCTTTTCCGGAAGAGGCATGGTAAAGCCTGCTGCCCCGTTGCCCGTAGGAATAATGGAAATAGTATACACCGGACCCACATCAGGAAGCTTGTGGAATAAAATTGCATGCCCTGCCTCATGATATGCCGTAATTCTTTTTTCTTTATCTGTGATAACCTTGCTCTTTTTCTCAGTGCCGATTCCAACCTTGATAAAGGATTTCTTAATATCCTCATCATTAATATAGCTCCGGTTGTCCCTAGCTGCCCCGATTGCCGCCTCATTTAACAGGTTTTCGAGATCGGCTCCCGTAAAGCCAGCCGTCGTCTGGGCAACCTGCCTTAAATCAACATCATCCCCTAAGGGCTTTCCCTTTGCATGCACTGCCAGGATCTCTTCCCTGCCCTTAACATCCGGGCGTCCGACGGTAACCTTACGGTCAAAGCGTCCTGGACGCAGGATAGCCGGATCCAGGATATCCACGCGGTTTGTAGCTGCCATAACGATAATACCCTCATTTACACCGAAGCCATCCATCTCCACCAGCAATTGGTTTAAGGTCTGCTCCCTCTCATCATGACCGCCACCAAGTCCGGTGCCTCTTCGTCTCGCTACGGCATCAATCTCATCAATAAATACGATGCAGGGTGAATTCTTCTTCGCTTCCTCGAACAGATCCCTGACCCTGGATGCACCGACACCTACGAACATCTCAACAAAGTCAGAACCCGAGATGGAGAAAAACGGTACTCCCGCTTCACCTGCAACAGCCTTGGCAAGCAGGGTCTTACCGGTTCCGGGCGGTCCAACCAAAAGGACACCCTTTGGAATCCTTGCCCCTACCTGGATATATTTTTTAGGTGATTTAAGGAAATCCACGATTTCCTTTAATTCATCCTTTTCCTCATCTAAACCAGCCACATTCTTAAATGTTGTAGTTTTATTTTCCTCCGTCGTCATCTTAGCACGGCTTTTGCCAAAATTCATGACCTTGCTGTTGCCACCTCCCATGGAAGCCTGATTTGACAGGAAGGAAAACAATACAATGATAATGATAAATACAAGAATATATGGCAGTACTGAGGTCAAAAACCAGTTTTCCTGCGGAACATCATTCATATGGGAAATGATGTCATACTTCACTGCAAGCTTTTCAATCTCCTTTACATCCGGCACGTAAAAAGTCTTTGTTGAATCATTCGTTAAGGTGACTGTAACACTGCCTGTCGGCACCTCCTTATTCGGACTGATCTCAATGGATTTTACATTTCCCTCGTCTATATCATCTACAAACTGGGAATAAGAGTATTCATCCGAATTGTTAAACTCAAAGCTTTGGGATAAATAAACCGTAGCTATCACAATCAGCAGAATGATGATATAGAAACCATATCCTTTCATCTGTTTTCTCACTAAACAACCTCCTTATTAATGCATTCTCTTGCTGCTCTCTATCCTAATTTTACTATATTACAATAAGCTACATTTTTCAACTCTTTCCAATGTGAAACATCCGCACCTTACTGCTCAACCACTCCAACAAATGGGAGGTTCCTATAATATTGGTCATAATCCAGGCCATAGCCTACCACAAATTCATCGGGAATTACAAAGCCGACATATTTCACATCCACATTGGTAACCCTGCGGTCCGGCTTATCCAGTAAAGTACAGATCTCCAGGGACTTGGGAGCCCTGGTTCCAAGCAAATCCTTTAAATAAGTCAGGGTGTTGCCGGAATCAATAATATCCTCTATAATTAATATGTCTTTTCCCTGAATAGATTCATCCAAATCCTTCAAAATGCGGACTCTTCCTGAACTGACCGTCTCACTGCCGTAGCTGGATACGGACATAAAATCCATGGTTACCGGAATTGTGAGCCTTTTAGCCAGCTCACAGGTAAAAAACACACTGCCCTTTAAGATACATACCAGATGGACGCCCTTACCCTTATAATCCTCACTGATCTGCTCTGCCAATTCCTTAATTCTCGTGTTTACCTGAAGCTCCGATATCATTTCCCTTACTTTACCTGTCATCCTTGTTTTCCTCCAAATCAATCAATTTCATCGAAAGTACTTTTACGGTGGTTTCATCCACCTTATATCTTTCACTCATACGCTCCCCTCCAAAGGGGATCCACATAATATGACTTCCATCTGCGATCAGAATTTGACTATCCCTTAGCTCCTTAGGGATCTTTTGGTCGATAAAATAGTCCTTTAGCTTTTTTCTTCCACCTTCCGAATTTACCTGGATATAGTCGCCTTCCCTACGATTTCGTATTTCAACAGCATTCTCTATTTTATCATAATCAAACCATTTCATACAACTGTTTTTCGGGATTGGTGTGTTTTTTTCGTAATTTAATATCTGGGCCTCTAAAAACTTTCCTTTTTGAGGAAGAAAACACTTTCCCGGAATGCTGAGCCGGACCGGGGACATCCCTTTCTTTTCCATTTCCTTAGAGACTCTTTCTTGAAAGCCCATCCTTATCTTCCCATAATCATGGATAGCTACTATCCCATGGGGCAAATGAACCTGCTTCCCTACCTGCTTCTTTGTTAACTCAAGAACGTCCTCCACATGCTTTGCCTCCAACCCTTTCAGATTGCCGGACAGTTGCTGTCCCACTACCTTGCGGATCAGACTCTTTCTGATTACTACAGCTTCCTTCTCCAGAGCCTCTATCTTAATACAAT
>JARKQP010000836.1 GCA_029974875.1 Mobilitalea sp. | reverse complement strand
TGTCTTAATATAGTCCAAGGTATCCCTTATTTGCTTAAAAATTGGTCCCGTAAATGTCTTTTCCGTAAAATCATCTGATGCTTCTGCTTCTGCTGAATTGAACTTAATCAATTCAATTTGGGACCCTGGTATAAATTTTTCAGGATGCTCCGAAAACATCAAAATACCAATGTTGCGTATTGCAACATCCATATCCGTTTTATTTGCTGCCTCTTCTGCGACCAGCAGCTCTTCCATGGATTTTGAATCAATATCCCGAACCAATGAACTATTGCTTTCCCTCAGAAAATCTTCCAAATACCTTCTCCTGATATCTGATATTGTTGCTTCCCTATTTACCCTGTCATCAAATGGAATAGAATTAAATTTATCAAACAACTCTGATAGCTCCTCATCCTTTGCTATCGTCTTCACAGAAAGAGGTTTAATCCAGTAGTCTTTATGCTTGTCCGCTTTCAATCCAGCCTCATTCTTACCGGAATATACATCTTTTGGCGCCTTATATGGCCCATTTTCCCCGGCAGAACACCATAAATATAAGAGCCATCGCCCTGTGCCATTATAATTAATCACCTCTGTTTTCGGAATATATCTTGGCTCAATCAGATTACAAAACTGAAAAAGCTCCTTTTGAAGCTGATCCAGTGCCTCAACCTCCAGCCCTTCCGGCGGCAGCACTGGCTTCCCGTTTTTTTCTTCAATGCCTATGACAATATAGCCACCATTAATATTCGGATAATCATTTGCATAAGCGCATATCGTATGAATTACATCCGCCGGGTTCCATCCTTTTTTGTATTCTACACGATCCTGTTCCACGACCCGTCCTTCCAGCAGGGTTTCTAGCTTTAATGGTATAATAGGGATCACCTCCTTTATTCTTTTAAAGTAAATATGTTCTAAAAACTCCATATAAAAAAATTTTATATATGTTCCTTGCCCTGCTTCCTTCTCTTATCCCCCGGTTTATCTGCATCATCAGGGATTAACCACGTCTTTCCTTTTTTAATGACGCCGTTGATCCTCTGCTGTTCACACAAAAGGGCAATCCTTCTGGAGCTGATCCCCCATCTTTCTGACATTTCGACTGTTGTTAAATATTCCATAACCATTCCCCCTATTCTTATTATCTATTGTATTCATTTACCGGAACTATATCAAGTATTTTTTAATCCGTCTTAGTGCTTTAGCCAAGCCTCTGCCCCCAGCCAGATAATCGACCTATATTTCCGAAAAGAACCTCTGTTCAAGCTTATGCTTCATGTGAATAGGAAGCTCATAAATGGCTTTACAAGCTACAATAGCCCTAAATAGTGAATGGTTTCCAATCCGACTAATTAGGGCTTCCTGCATTAACTTTGTTTTA
This sequence comes from Mobilitalea sp., assembly GCA_029974875.1. The sequence goes on along the minus strand of JARKQP010000836.1, from coordinate 12,405 downwards.
TTTTCTGAATTTTATTCTTTTATTATCCTCTGTTCTATTTTCTGTCCTATTTTTTATCCTATTTTTATTTTATTCCTCTGCTCTATTGCTGCTCTTCTAATACACCATTTAGAAAGGCATACGGATACTGGGTACCGCATTGGTTACATTCAATATAAGTTCTCGTATCCTTTTGCTCCCGTCTGTCGTATAGAAAGGATAGAAATTCCTCATGATTCTTTAAGCCCGGTGCGTCTGAGTCAATCACATAAGAATAGACATAGCCCGCTTCATACCGTAGCGTGAGTTTTTTTCCCAGGCATATGGGACATTGATAGCTTATAGCTTCCATATGAATTCCTCAATTCATTTATATTGGTTATTTAAAATACTCTCCTGCCGTAGCATTTCCTAAATCCCGGATTCTATACCTCACTGTACTATTATATGATCCCAAATTACCGAAAAACTTTGTTATTTTCTCTTATATTCCTTTGGGCTTACACCTGTCATCTGCTTAAAGGTGTAATAAAAGCTTTGTGCACTATTAAATCCTGTCTCATATACAATATCTGAAATCCGCAGTTCGCCCTTGTCGAGCAGTTCCTTTGCCTTATTGACCCGGACTTCATTCAAATAGGTGTAAAGATTCTTGCCGACCTCCTCCTTAAAAATACGGCTCAGGTATACCTTATGCACAGCCACATTATTAGCAATATCTTCAACGGCAATATCCTCCCTATAATGATCATTCATATAGGCGATAGCCTGTTTAACCTTAGAGCTGAAGCCTGTACGTTCTTCCAAATAAGAGGTTATTCTCTTCAACTTATCAATAACCCATATCCTCATATCCCGGCAAGTTTCCATATTATTTAAAACGTCTAAGGATACTGTTTCCTCCTGATAAAGCAGCTCAAACGGGATATCATATCTGGAGATAAGATAGGTTATATATCCAAAAAACAGGGAATTTACGTAATGCAGATAATGGCACTGCATCATCCCCTGCAAATCCTTTTCATAGATAGTCTCAACTAAGCCTTCAACCTCCGGCAGTTTTCCCGCATCAAAGGCCTCCTGAATTGTACGGAAGTTCTCATTCATCCGCTCAATCATATTTACCTGGCTTTTGCTCTTTATCCCTTCATAATAGACAATTTTTCCTCTGCCTACAAAAGCACAGTATTCTAAAGCACTGACGGCTTCCTCATATTTGTCCATCAGCTGTCCGGCGCTTTGAAAGCTTTGGCTTACTCCGATGGATACCCTTAAGCCAAAATCATTCTCCAGGTCGGCACGGTAATCGCGAATGGCTTCAAAGCGGAGATTAAAATTATTAAGATAGCTATGGCTGTTGCGGTAGCGGAATAATACTGCCACCCGTTTTATGTCCAAAAAGAACGCCAGGCCCTCATCTTTCGCATTAAGCTTCTTCAAGATAGCCTTCCTGTCAAGGCTGTCCGGCAGTTCGCGTGATTTATCCTCTAATTTTGCAATAAGGAAACAATAATTGTAATACTGTGAAAACCACTGCTTCTCCAGTTCAAGCAGATCCTCCTGGCGCTTATTGATAATAATATTCCCTAGTAAATCACCCAGCGCTTTATTTTTATTAATTACATATTCATCCAACTGATTCTGCCGCTTCTGCTTCTTATCGTCGGAAATGCTTTGGAGCAGGGAATACAGCTCTGTTTCTGTATAAGAATCCTTAATTAAATAGTCACTGACTCCTAACTGCATTGCCATTTTGGCATACTGAAAGCTCTCATGACAGCTCAAAATAATAAATTTCTGCTCCGGATTTTGCTCCTTTATTAAGCGGATAAGCTCTATCCCATCCATAATAGGCATCTGAATATCGGTGATGATAACATCCGGTCTCAGCTGTTCGTACAGCCGGAAGGCTTCCCTGCCATTCTTTGCCTCAGCCGCCAGTTCACATCCGGCACGTTTCCAGTCAATTGACATCTTTAATAATTCTCTTGCCGGCAATTCATCGTCAACGATTAATATTTTCTGCATAGAAACCCCTGCCTTTCAATTCTTAGCGGCCTACTAAAAAATCAGATAAGCCTTATACTTATAATAATACATAGAGGCGGTATATAAACTCCCTACACAGTCTGATAGGGAATTTTAAAGGATATAAAGGTGCCATATTCCTCTGAGCTTAAGATATTCAATTGGCTGCCCTCCCCGTAATGCATGATCAGCCGTTCGTTCACATTAGCCAAGCCAATATTATTATAGCCTCTTTTTGTATTTTTCTTTTCCCTTAAAATATTCTTCTGCTTTTCAATCGGTATTCCTACCCCGTTATCGCTAACAGAAATCATCAGCTCCTCACCCATACGGATAAACGAGACATTTATGCTCCCTTCTCCTTTGGGGATTATGCCATGATACAGCGAATTCTCAACCAACGGCTGCAGTATCAGCTTTGGCAGCAGCGCATACTCCGTATCTTTATAGCAAAAGCAGTAGACCTCTATCGCTGCATCATACCGTTGCTTTTGGATTTTAATATAATTATGGATATTCTCGATTTCATCAGCCACGGTAATGGAATCATTCCCTATACTCATACTGGCACGCAGCAGGGTATTAAAGGCAGAAATTGTCTCGGCAAGCTCCCGGTTATTTTCCTTTTGGGCCATGTATTTCAAAGTGTTTAAGGTATTATGGATAAAATGGGGATTAATCTGGCTCTGCAGCAGCTCCAGCTGGGATTTCATAATGGCGACCTCGTAATTCTTCTTCTGCTCCTGCTCCTCCAGAATTTTAACCTTCAGCTGTTCAATATCTCCTGACATGCTGTTAAACCCATCGACCAGATCCTTCATCTCATCGGAGGTGCGGGCCTTAATCAGCTCTGCCTTACCGCCGGCACCGAGTTTCTTCATTTCCTTTATAATGGCATAGATTGGTCTTGTAATTCCCTTCGAAATATGAAAACTGATGATAACGACTATGGTAAACGCGATCAATACGATGACTGACATAATCCGGTATACTTCCGTCAGATGGCTGTTCATGCTCTCAAAGGATATCAGACCGACAAAGTGCCATTCCGGATAATTATTAACCACCTTCGAGTATAACAGATATTTTTTATGGTTGATTTCTACCATATTAGATGTTCTGATTTTCTGGGCCTGCATAAGAATATTCTGGATATCTTCCTCTCCCGGTTCATTTAAGCCATAGATGACCTCGTTTAACTCATTTACAACAAAAGCCTCCTGAAAGGTATTTTCACAAAGTTCATCCACCTCTGCAAAAATTCCACTGACCTTCCAATTTATGATTAGATAGCCCCGGTTTTTATAGGTATCGGTATCATAATATTTTCCGTAATAGGTTATGGTATTCTTCTGTTGCTGGGAAGGGTTTGCCATTTCTAACGGAAAGGTGCTGGGTGGCGAAAAATAAGACATCCGTTTACTGCTTACCATATTAATAAAATATCTGTTAGAACCGATCAACTGATGATAGATCTGGTTTGCGCTCCGGCTATCCAGTATCTCTCCTTTTGTGTTAACGATAAAGGAGGAGACCATATTGGCATTTTTCTGTTTGTATAGCTGAAACTGCTTTTTCAGTTCCTCCTTTTCCTCCGAAGACAGGGGGTATTCCTCAGCCTGGGCAGACAGCCGCTGGATCAAAGGATTGTCCAGCAGCGTATAATGTACATTGTTAATATCTTCGATTTCCTTCTCAATATGCTTTTCCAGCAAATCCACCTTTTGAACAACCACCTTATTCATTTCCTCTTTCCAACGGGTTGAAAAGATTGCAATGATAACAATTACAAGCATAAAGAAAAACAAGGCAATGACCAGCGAATAATAAACTGTCATCCGTATGCTTAAATGCCGGAATTTTTTGAATATTCCTTCTTTTCCCTTTATACTACCACCGCCGTTCTTAGTAAATTGGTAAACTGATTCACAGATTCTCAACCGCTTTACCTTTATTATAGTTTACTGGAACTACTTACTCAATCCTGATATTCCTTGTATTCTAATGATTATTGGTAAAAAGTCATGAAAACGACATCCCGAAATATCACATCCGGGATGTCGTCCTTATTTTATGTTATAGCTCCAATCAATGGATTATTCAGCATCTGCTCCCATGATCTCCTTATAATTGCTTTTGTCTACCATTTCAGCGCCCAAAGGATAAATTCCAAATTGCCCGCCCTCTACCGGGTACTCCCGAAAGGCAACAGCAGCATCATCCTTAGCCCAATTAACTGCCGCTTCCGCGATGACGATACCATCCTCAGAGGCCATAAAATAGCCGGAGGACATAAAGCAGGAATAGTCCTTTTTAAATTCATCCTTGGCAAGATAAGCTCCCAAGCCGGATACGACAGCATCCTTATCAACGCCTGCAGCCTCCAGGGCTCTTGCAGCACCTTGGGCGCCCTCGTCGTTCGGAGCGGTCAGAATCCATTTTTTAACCTCCGGGTGTGCAGTTACTGTTGCGGCCACTACATCGTATGCCATTTCTGAGGTTCCGTCATAATCTGCTTCAATAATCTTATCGGCAGGGAAATTCTTAGCTTTTTCCTTTACTGCCGCAACCGCACCGTCAGCTCTGGGAACGCAGGAGGAAACCGTATCCATGGTCAGGCAGAGATACATCGCATCGGGATTAGTGTCCAGTGCGTTTTCCACCATATAATCCCCAACCCATTCTCCCTGGCTATAGCCAACTACATAAGCATTTAACTCAAGTGCAGGAGCAATGTGCTTTCCATTTTCATCAATCAAGCCGTCCGCATCTGCAAATACCTTAACACCGGCCTCCTTACAGCGGTCAACCGTGGTCTGGCTTAATTTCTGGTCCGGAGGACACACAATCAATACATCTACATCCTGGGCAATCATATTATCGACAGCCGTCAGATATTTTTCCGGATCCATCGCCGTATCTGCAAGAATCACCTCGGCTCCCAGCTCCTTGGCTCTTGCCTCCAGTGCCTTTGTCACCTCAATAAACCATGTTTGGGACAAGTCCTTGCACACATAACCGATCTTAATGGGAGCCGCACCCTCTGTAGTGTTCGCTGCCGTATCCCCTGTCGTTGTTTTCTGCTGGTCCGTCTCAGCAGCTTCTTTCTTCCCACTGCACCCCACAAGCAGTCCAGCTGCTAACAGCAGGGCCAGCATAACACTTAATACCTTTCTCATCCTTTTTCCTCCTCTTTTCATTTTAAATTACTTTATGTAAACTTTATTTTACATACGAAAATTATGGCTGGTATAAAAACTTTTTTACATACAAGAATTATAGCTGGTATAAAAACTTTTTACATACAAAAGCTATCGCTGGAATAAAAGATTATTTTACCTTTTTATTTCTCAAAAAGTCAAAGGTTAAGGCTGCCACCAGCAGCAGGCCTCTTGCAACGATCTGCCAGAAGGACTGGATGTTCAGCATTAACAGACCATTGTTAAAGCCCTGTAAAATCATCAAGCCGATCAGCGCTCCTAACAGGCTTCCTTTGCCGCCGTTCATCGCTATTCCACCCAGGACGGCTGCCGTAACCGCATCAAATTCCAGGCCATTGCTTGCCGTAGGCTGGCCGGAGCTCATTCTGGAGGCTAATATGGTACCTCCCAGTGCAGAAAGTACTGAGGTCAAAATGAACAGCTTCGTCTTAACCTGCTTTGCATTAATACCGGCCAGTCTTGATGCAGTAGCATTTCCTCCGACCATATACACACTACGTCCAAACTTAGTTTTTGCCAAAATAACAATAAAAATGATAAACAAAGAGATAAATATAATAACCGGAACCGGTATGCCTAAAATCCTTCCTACTCCCAGCTTTAAAAAGCTTTGGTTTGTTATAAATACCGCCTTGCCGCCGCATATGATATAAGCAAAGCCCCTGACAATGGACATGCAGGCCAGTGTGGCAATAAAAGGCTCCAGCTTTAAGCCGTTTACCATGCTGGCATTAAAAAAACCGATTATCGCGCCGACGATGAGGACAATGGGGACAGCCAGCAGCATCGGGATGTTTTTTTGCAGCAGGATGGAGACCAGCACCCCGGAGAATGCAGCTACAGCACCCGGCGACAAATCCACCTGTCCACAGATTAGCAGAAAGCTCTCACCGATGGTAACCAAGCCTACGATCGCTGATGCAATTAATATGTTAATTACATTTACCTGCAAAAGATACTTTCCATCGGTTAAAAAACTAAATACGGCCACCATGAATATCATAGCGATAATCAAGCCTATTTTATCGGATTTTAGAACCCTCAGGGCGGTTCCCATAACCCTGCTCCCGTTATCTTTGTTCATGTTCATTTCCTCCCAGCATATCCCTCATTGCAAGTGTTAAAATCCGTTCATCCGTAGCCTCTTCCCGCAAGAGCTCACCGGTGATGCATCCCTGGCACATGACAATGATCCGGTCACATAACCCCATAAGCTCCGGCAGTTCCGAAGAAATTAACACAATTCCTATTCCTTTTTTCGCTAATTCACAGGTCATTTTATAAATCTCTGTTTTTGCACCGACATCAATCCCCTTAGTAGGCTCGTCAAGGATCAAAAGCTTTGGATTCATTGCCAGCCAACGGGCAAGAATTACCTTTTGTTGGTTGCCGCCGGATAATTCCTTGATTTTCTTGAACCGATCCGGTGTTTTTACATTAAATTCTTTGATCCCCTTCTCTGCAATAGCCGATTCTTTCCTTTTGCTGATAAAGCCCATCCGGCTAAGCTGATCAAGAATTGATACACTGATATTTTCTTCAATGGAACGCTCTCCAATAATCCCCTGGTCCTTCCGGTCCTCAGGGCACAGCGCGATTCCCTTGGTGATGGCATCCTTTGGTGTTCTTGGTTGGATATACTCACCGTCCAGCCAGATTGCCCCGCTTTTCATGGCATCAGCACCGAATACAATCCGCATAGCCTCAGTTCTTCCCGCACCTACAAGTCCTGCCAGGCCCACAATTTCGCCGGCTCTCACTTCAAAGGATACATCCTTTACATCATTATTTGTTACATGCTCCAGCCCCAGTATTTTATCTCCGAGGACAGAATTCCGGTCAAGATCGTTAAAGATGTCACCCAGATCCCTTCCTACCATCAGCCGGATGATGTCCTTTTCCGTGCAATTGGCTGTTTCAAGGGTATCCACATATTTGCCGTCCCTCATAATAATCAGACGGTCCGTAATCTGAAAGATCTCCTTCATCCGGTGGGACACATATAAAATAATGATTCCCTGCTGCTTCAGCTTCCTGATAATCTGAAACAATGTATCGATTTCCGCATCAGAAAGACTTGCCGTCGGTTCATCAAAGGCTATGATTTTTGGTTTACGCCGGTAGGCTTTCATAATCTCCACCATCTGCTGATGGGCAACGGATAAATCCTTGACCCGGTCCTCCGCCCTTAGTGGCAGCTTAAACTCATCAATAATTTCCTGTGTCCTTCTGTTCAAAAGCCGGTAGTCCACCATACCGGCCCGGTTAACCGGGATATCCTCCATAAATACATTTTCAGCCACACTGAGATACGGAATAACCTGTCTCTCCTGATAAATAATCCCAATGCCGGCCCTGATCGCTTCCTGGGGTGATGAAAATCTGCATTCCTTCCCATCAATCAGGTATTGGCCGGAGGTGGGAATATAGTCACCGTTCAATATCTTTAACAGGGTGCTTTTGCCTGCTCCATTCTCTCCTACCATTGCAACCACTTCACCGCTGTTAATCTTAAAGCTTACGCTGTCCAGAGCCATGACTCCCGGAAAAGATTTTGTAATTTCCTTAAATTCAAGCGTTCCTTCCACCAAAAAACCTCCCTCCATTGACAACGTTTATACGAAATACCTTTCCTGGTTCTGAAAAACCTCAACCATGGCGAGGATATTTTCCGGAGGGACATCAAAGGCCAATGCGTGGGTCGGGGCAATAATCAGGCCTCCGTCTTTGTGCAGCGCATGATAGATGCGGACTACCTCCTCCTTTACCTCCTCCGGCGTAACAAAGGGCAGCACCTTTTGTGTGGATATCCCTCCCCAGAAGGTGAGTTTGTCTCCGTATTGGGCCTTTATGCCCTCAATATCATAAATTTCCGGCTGAAAGGTCTGATAACAGTCAAGCCCCATCTCGATCAGCTCCGGAAACAGCTCATGGCAGTCACCGCAGGAATGCTGCATTACATAGCGTCCGCTCTCCTTGACTTTTTTATAAAGCCGCGCCATTTGGGGCTTGATGTAATGTCTCCAGTGCTCAATTCCCATGATCAGGCCCTTCTGCTGACCCCAGTCATCCCCGAAATAAATACCGTCAAAATCATATTCCAAGGCGATATCAACTAAATGACAAAAATAATCACCGATTTTTTGAAAGAATTCCTCCATTTCCTCCGGTGCAGTTATCATGCTGCAAAGGACATTCTCAATCCCCATGATGGACCAGGCCCTCTCATACATGGAAAAGCCAAAGCCATACATAATAAACCGGTCATCCTTTTCCTTATCCGCTGTCATCTCCTGAAATTCAGCCCGCAGCCTGGCTTCATCACAGATGGGAAATTCATAATCATAATCTTCAATATCCTCGATCAGACAATTTTCCGGTATTCCAATATCTTTGTCCGCACCATTCCGGTTCCAGATTACTCCGAATTCATCCTTAAAGCATCCCGGTTTATCCGGCATCTCGGTGGGCCATCCCCAATACTGCTTATAATACAGGTAGGCCCCAAGCTTCGACTCAATCTCAGAATCACCTGTGTGCTTTATTAATTTTTCCAGAGCCTGCTCCGTGAAGTCCAGATGGAATGGAACCGTCTTCGTTGCCCTGTGATTAAGTGCCTCAATAACGGCCTCTCTTCTTGTCATAAAAATACCGCCTTTCTTTCTATGGGTGTTGCTGATAAACGGATTTTACCATGTTTTAAAAATGAAAAATTCAAAAAAAGTAACTTCTTTTTCAAAAATATTATTATAAATGATATTATTGAAAGGCTCTATGCTTTAGGGGGATGCGGTAGGAATCTGGAGAAGCAGAAGAAAACGTCCAGGGCGGAGCCGCTTCTGCTTTAGAATATGAATTTTGCTGGATGTAATCTTTATTAGATATGATAAATGTACCAGCTCCTTTTAAATTGCATGGAGCAGGAATAGGGAAACCAAGACGCAAAAGGGACTGTCGCAAAATGAATTTTTCCATACAAGATATTTATGTTGGCCAGCAACCAGAAGCTATATCTTGTTGAATTCTTACATTTTGCAACAGCCCCTTTGACTGTGCCTCACCTGATAGGAATTATTCCGCCTCCCTGGTAACGGTTATGGACAACGAATTATTCCCGTACTGGAGAAATACAATCACCCCGTCAGCATTGCCTGCCGAATAGGATTTGTAGTCCTCAGAGTTCATTTCATAGGCATCAGCCGTAAAGTCCTTTTTGATATCTTCCAGATAACTCCCGTAATCTGCCTCCTCCACGGAGTCCACCCCAACCATCACACCATCGCTGCTCTCTATCACGCTTGTAATCTCACCCTTGGTGAATTCGGGAATGACCTTTGCAAGTTCGGAGGCCGGCCATTCAGTGCCGCCCATCGTAAATGCTTCTCCATCCTCTCCCTTGAAGGTCATCTTATCCCCATCGATGTCCACGTCCCCACCGCCAATTCCCCCGAGGAATCCCTCGGCGGCTTTTTCGCCAGCCTTTTTCTCAAGCTTTTCTGCCAAGCCGCAACCGGCGAGGGACGCAAACAGCAGAACTGCCAATAAACAGCTTATTATCCTTTTCATAGACTTTTCCTCCTTTATACTCTATCCCTCATTTAAGAAGCTGAAAACCGCCGATGAGTGGCAGCGGCTTCATTTCACCCTTGCAGGCATGGATAATGCCAATGATGCTAAACACCAGGAACACCCAGAACGCCAGCCCAAGGACGTTGGTAATAATCAGTGCCAAACGCCAGGAAATGAGAATCAACAGCGTGTTTAAAATATTGAAAATAACGGCGTAGGCAATGGATGCAATCAGCAGGATTAGCCCCTGATTGGAATGGTAGCGTGCAAACTTGGATTCTTTGGCCGCAAAAATCGGAATCAGAACCAGAATGTACGCCAGAACCGCCATTACCTTGTTGTCGGCGGCATCCTTCTGCCCTGCCGCCACCTCCGGGGCTACGGACTGTAAAGGGTCATCTGCCGGCGCACCGCAGGCGGGACAGAACTTTATGCTTTCCTCCATTTTTATACCGCAGTTTTTACAAAATGCCATAGCTAAACCTACCTTTCCTTTTTGACTTTTCTTCAACAGACATAGCTTTAACTCAAGTTTTGTTCCAGCAGGATTTCATCAATGAACATACGGAGCCTTTCCAGCGTAGCCATATCCATCCTATGGATCGCCTCCTCAATTTCTTCCTGTAATGCTTGCTCTCTGTTCTTTTCCATCGTGTTTCCCCCTCTCCTGCTAATAATTGACTTAGTTAGATTTTTAAGGTATAATTTTCCATATAAAGATCTGTGCAAATGAGAAAATAATTTTCTTTTATCAATTTCATCATAGCGGAATATACGGGAGCTGTAATCATCCTAGGGGTGATTTTAAGAAAAAAAAGAGGGTGATTTTCAGGATGATTTTGAGAAATGACTGTGTAATGCTTGCAAGAAGGCCTGTGAGGAAAACCATGATCTTCTCACGGCAATTTGTGCTGCCGCCCAAATTCAAGGATTTGTGGCAGAACGGAGGGTTTCTATGAAAAGAAAACTGACAGGAATTGCATTGCTGCTGTCTGTATTTATGCTTTTTTCAGCCTGCTCCACAGGAAGCCGGCTCAATCCACGCGACCCGGTTACTCTGACTCTCTGGCATAATTTCGGCGGCCAGATGCAGACAACCATGGACGATCAGGTACGGGAATTCAATGCCACTGTGGGCAAGGAACGGGGAATCATCCTCAATGTGACTTCCATCTCCGGCTCCGCATCCCTTCAGGAAAAGCTGGCCATGGTTGCCGCAGGCGACCCCGGCGCACCGGAGATGCCTGACATCACTACCTGCTATCCTGCTACGGCTCTCTTATTGCAGCAAAAAGGGATGCTGGCACCCTTGGACACCTATTTCACCGAGACAGAGCTTTCCGCTTATCTGCCCCGCTTCTTAGAGGAGGGGCGGCTCGCAGACGGCAAGCTGTACGTGTTCCCCTTTGCTAAGTCCACTGAGGTGCTCTTCCTCAATCAGACACTGTTTGACCGGTTTTCCAAAGCCACAGGAGTGACGGTGAACCAGCTTGCTACCTTTGAAGGCATTGCGGACGCTGCCCTGAGCTACTATGCCTGGACCGACGGGCAGACGCCGGAGGTTCCGGGAGACGGCAAAAGCTTCTTTGCCTCAGACTCCTTATTCAATTTGGTCCAGGTGGGCATGGCGCAGCTGGGTACCTCCCCCTTTGAACAGGAAAAGCTCCGGCTGGATTCCCCAGAGTTTGAGCGGATTATAGGTGTTTTACTGGAGCCTGCCATAAGGGGTGGCTATGCCCTCTACGACGGCTACTCCTCCGACCTATCCAAGACCGGAGACATTGTCTGCTCCACCGGCTCCACAGCCGGTATCCTCTTTTACGGCAACGAGATCACCTATCCGGACAACACCAAGGAAGAGGTAGAATTTACAGTGCTGCCATATCCTATCTTTATAGGTGGAAAAAAAGTCGCCCTGCAGCGGGGCAACGGCATGGCCGTAGCAAAAAGCACTCCTCAAAAGGAGGAAGCCGCCGCCGTTTTTCTCAAATGGTTCACAGCCCCGGAACAAAATATGGAGTTTGTAGCCTCCACCGGGTATCTTCCGGTGACCAATGAAGCATTTACCAATTACATCCTTCCGGAAATAGCAAACAACGAAAATTCCAATATCCGCAAGCTGTTACGCGCAGCTGTCACGGTTTATGAGGATTATGATTTCTTTATTCCTCCGGTTTTCGAAGGCTTTAGCCAGACTGGAAAACAGTTGGAGCAGACCTTCCTTGCCCATACGTCGGAAGCAAAAGCCCAATATCTCGCACTGTCAGAGGAGATGGACCAGGACGCAGCCTATTCGCAGTCAGCGGACGGCCTGCTGGAGAAGCTTCGAGACACAGAATAGGAGGGATGGAGATGCCAAAGAAAGGATTTCAAGACTCCCTGCGGCTTTATCATAAGGCGGTGCTCCAGGCAGGGCAAAAGGGGCTGCCCATGCGGCTGCGCTTATTCGCATTTCTGTTTCTCTTTCTCAACGCCATCATGTTGGGCGTGCTTTTGATGCTCTTTACCATGGGAGTTTTCCAAGGCGGCTTGTCGGGGCACAAAGCCCTCCTGGAAAAGGAGCTGGAGCATTTCACACATGATGTCTATCACTCCTGCGGTTCGATTT
>JARKQP010000967.1 GCA_029974875.1 Mobilitalea sp. | reverse complement strand
AACATCAAGGACCTTTGGCATACCGCTCATGCTTCTTTTACTTGCAGTAGTTTTTTGGCTGACGGTGACAGGAGCAAACTATCCCTCGGCAAAACTTGCTGATTTTCTGTTTTGGGTACAGGATAGATTGACAGACATTTTTACTTCACTGAATGCCCCTGCCTGGCTCCACGGCATCCTGGTACTTGGACTATACAGGACACTGGCATGGGTCGTGTCGGTTATGCTGCCTCCTATGGCAATATTCTTCCCGATTTTTACCCTTCTTGAGGACCTGGGATATCTGCCAAGAGTGGCATTTAATCTTGATCACTTATTTAAAAAAGCTTGTGCCCATGGAAAGCAGGCCCTTACCATGTGCATGGGGTTTGGATGCAATGCTGCCGGTATAATCTCATGCAGGATAATTGAATCACCCAGGGATAGGCTAATTGCCATGCTGACTAATAGTTTCGTACCCTGCAACGGGAGATTTCCCACCCTGATTGCAATAGCCAGCATATTCGCCGGAGGTGCAGTGGCTCCTCAATTTGGTTCAATTATAGCAGCCCTTACCGTTGTATGCCTTGTTATAATTGGGATTTCCATAACTTTATTGGTTTCCTATTTGCTGTCCAGGACAGTATTAAAAGGTGTACCCTCCTTCTTTATGCTGGAACTTCCGCCCTACAGAAAACCCCAGGTAGGAAGGATACTATACACCTCAATAATTGACAGGACGATATTTGTGCTGGCAAGAGCTGTTGTTGTGGCTGCGCCTGCAGGGGTCATCACCTGGATACTTGGGAATATATATATAGGAGATATGAGTATTATTTCCCATGTTGCCCATTTCTTGCAGCCTCTTGGGCATATTATAGGACTTGACGGATTCATACTCATGGCATTCATACTTGGACTCCCTGCCAATGAAATAGTTCTTCCAATACTGGTCATGAGTTATATTTCAGCAGGGACTATGGTAGAATTCGACAGTCTTGATGCTCTGAAAGAAATACTGATTGACAATGGATGGACCTGGGTAACCGCCTTAAATACCATGCTCTTTTCCCTTCTTCATTTTCCCTGCGGCACAACCTTATGGACTATAAGGAAGGAGGCCGGAAACATGAAGTGGGCCTTTCTTGCAGCAGTAATGCCTACAACGATAGCAGTAGTTGTATGTTTTGCAGTAGCCCAGTTTGCAAGGTTGGCAGCCTTGGTTTAGTATTATGGGGGTATGTCATAAGTCAAGAAAGT
>JARKQP010000826.1 GCA_029974875.1 Mobilitalea sp. | reverse complement strand
TAAAATCCATCCACTGTTTTACATTCATGATCACTTTTAAAGGTACCCTGGATCTGGTAATCAACAAATGGATTCTTATCCCCATGCCCCATGCAGGTAATTTCCCAGGTGTCCCATCTTTCTACTGTTTGTGCATAATCTGTCATTTCTTATCTCCTATTCTTTATGGAGCACTCCCAGAAACTCCCTTCCACGTACCTTTGCAGCTGATTTTTTTGCCAGATGCGTACAAAGAGTTTCCTGGAGCACTCTTATGATTTTACAGCGCCTGACATCCCTTCTACAAAGTAACGCTGGAAAATTAAATATACAACCAGTACCGGAATTACGGAAACCAATACCCCGGCACATAAATATCCATAATCCGTCCCGTGCTCCCCAACAAAGGTCATGATCCCTACCGGAACTGTTTTCTTCGCATTGTCATTGATAATTACACTTGCCAGCAGATATTCGTTCCAGGTCGCCAGAAAATCCGTGATTACCAGGGTCGCCACCGCCGGCTTTGCCATCGGGAAGATGATCCTCAAAAACAGCTGCCATTTATTGCATCCGTCAATTACCGCCGCTTCGTCAATCTCCTTCGGAATCCCTTTAAAGAATCCCCTTAAAATCAAAATACCGTAGGAAATACCAAAGCCTACATAGACATAAAACAATCCAAAATAGCTGTTCAACAAGCCCAGCTTACTGTAAATCACATTGATGGGAACCAAGGCCGTCTGCATTGGCAGCATCATTCCAATCAGGAAAAATATAAAAATCCCTGTTTTATGCTTTATATTCAGCCTGGTCAAAGCAAATGCCGCTAAGGCCTCAATGAAAATACCCAACGGAACCTTTAAGCCGGAAACAATGAGGTCATTTTTCATATAAGTCAACAGCCGTCCCTTTACCAAAGCATTCGTAAAATTATCCCATGCAATCTGTGCCGGTATGCTGAACAGGCTTAATCCACTGTAAAAATCCTTCTTTCCTTTAATTGCAGTTAAAAACAATGTTAACATCGGAACAATCCAAATAACCGCAAGGATAATCAATATTAAATACAGGATAACCTTCTTTGTTATTTTTTGCGTCTTTCCTTCCATACCAATACCCCCTTAATCCTCTTTCGCGGTAAATGATACATAAGGCACTATAACCACCAGCATCATAATGACCATAACACAGGCAATCGTGGTTCCGATTCCTACATTATTATATTGGAAGGTCTGCGAATACATATAGGTTGACAGCATCTGGGTTGCATTATTAGGCCCTCCGCCCGTCAGTCCCTGGATTACATCAAATACCTTCATTGCCGACACGATCAGCGTTGCAATCACGATAACAAAGCTTTCTTTTAATAAGGGTATTGTAATCAGGACAAACTGCTTTATCCCGGAAGCACCATCAATCCTTGATGCTTCTATTACATCCGGGGATACCGCCTGCAGGCCTGCCAAAAACAGGATCATCGGCTGGCCTATGGCCTGCCATAAGGCAGCCACAAAGATGGCATAAATGCTTACCTTCGGATCGGAAATCCAGCTTTGCGAAAAATCACTTCCTATCGCCTTAAAGAATTGGTTTATAAATCCGACATTGGGGTTATAAATCCATCTCCATATAATTGACACCGCAATCGGGGCAATTACACAGGGAAAATAGAAAAATCCCCTGAAAAAGGTCCGGCCTTTAAACTGCTTGTTTAAAATGACCGCAAAGCCTAAGGATACCGTCATCGTAACAAAAATGGTTAAAACGATCCAAATCAGGTTGTTTTTTATGGAAATCAGAAATATCGGATCCGACCGGAATAAATTAATATAATTCCTAAGCCCCAAAAACTCTTTTTCGCCTATCCCATTCCATTTAAACAGGCTTATGTATAAGGAATAAAGTACCGGAACGACAATAACCGATAAATAAACAATGCCGGCCGGCAGCATAAATGCGTATGCGCCCCAATCTCTCTTATTATTATTCTTCATGAATTTTCTCCTTAAATTTAGCTGGATCTAGCTGGCTGCCTACCAAAACAATCATATATTCCCTCTGTATATCTTTCAATTTAGCTGGCCGCCTACCCTCCCAAAATTGCGGAGGGGCATACCGCAAAGCAGGGCGTTCAAAGCTCTACCATGAGCTTTCAGACACGCTCCGGGCCTGGTATCCGGTTAAGGTTTGTCTGAAGTAGTTTTCAGACAAACCTTTGGAAAACGGACAGTTTGGGTGCTGTCCGTTTTTCTTTTTTATTATTTATTTGCCGCCCGGTATGCCTCTATCGCTTCCTGGATTTTAGCCGCACCCTCTGCCGGCTCCATTTGACCATTTGCAATTGCATCCTGTACGTTAAATAAAGCGTCTGCTACCTCCGTCGGGAATGCCTGGTCGGTAATGGTAAAGGTTCCGTTGGTCTCTGCCGTTGCTAACATTTTTGCAACATTGGGCTGTCCCTCCGGCATCTTTGCCCCAATCTTAGGAAGCGGCATGTTATAGTATTCTGCATATTTTTCAGCATTTTCATCGCTGTAGTAATAATCCATAAATTTCATGCAGGCCTCTAGCTGGGCATCCGTATTTTTGGCATTAAACTGCGTCATCTCCGCAAAGGCTGACAGCCTGTTTGTGCCGCCGGACGGGAAAGCAAAGGTATCATATAAATTCATGTCCTGCTCTTCCTGTACGATCATACCGTCATACCATTGACCCTGGATATCCATTGCCGCAGTTCCTGAGAATACTGCCATCCTGGTATCATTAGGGTCCGCCGTAACAAAGCCCGCCGGGAAATAACCCTTCTCGCAGAATTCCTTATATTTTGCCAGCGCCTGGACCACTTCATCACAATTATAGCTGGAATCGAAGGTGTTCATGGAATCATGCAGCTCACTTCCTGCGTAATGCTCAATGAGCAGCTCCACAAACCTCATTACATGCCATCCATTTAAGCCCGCCGTTGAAATAGGTGTAATACCATTTTCCTTTAAGGTTGCACAAGCGGCTTCGAATTCTTCAAAGGTGGTAGGAACCTTAATTCCATATTTCTCAAAAATGTCTTTTCTATAATACACATCCAATACATTATAGCTGGTAGGGTATCCGGACAATTGTCCGCCTAATTGGCAAAGGCTTAGAACGCCTGCACTAAATTTATTTGCCCAATCATTTTCTTTTGCATATCCCGTTAGATCGTATGTAAGGCCATTGTCTGCGTAAAAGCCCCCCAGACTTCCGCCCCAATTAAACCACATATTGGGAAGTGTCCCTGAAGAAGCGGCTACCTTGCATGCATCCTTAATTCCGTCCGTATCATAATAGGATACGGTAACCTTAATGTCCTGGTTTTGGGAATTAAATGCTTCTACGATAGGGTCAACTGCGTTTTGTCTGGTATTTAAGGTCCAAAATGTAACCTCTGTAGCTCCCCCTGAGCTGCCAGCCGATTTACCACCCGTTGTCACTTCCGTATCTCCTGTCCCGGTAGTTTTTGTCCCTTCTCCATTCTTCCCACAACCGGCCAGAACCATGGTGGCCAACATCATCGCTGCCAACACAAATGCTATACTCTTTCTCGCTTTCATAACAATCCTCCTTAAAAATATTGTTAAATCCAATCCAAATTAATAAACTTTTATTTAAACATTTGAATTTCGATTTAAACTAATCATATCATTATGTCGGCAAAATTTCAACACTTTTTTATAATAATTGTACATTTATTTTAAATTTTAATTTTATTCTTATACATATAGTATACTTTATTTCTTTGTCAATCCATGTACAAACTTATCATATAAACAAATAAACACCGGACTTTTGTCCGGTGTTTATTTGTTTATGGTAATGAACCATGATATATTTCGCCTCTATTATTTTTTATTTGCTGCAACGCCAAAATCCATCTGTTTAACCGTGGAACCAGCGTCCACTGCAAGCCTGGCCTTCTGGCCTAATCTCTCACGCTATTGCCTTCCAGCAGCATACAATCAGCCAATACCTTGAACTTTACCGGCATGTGCTCCATTATTTCTTTATGCAATATCGCCATAGCCATGACAGCCCTGTTTACGTGGTCTATCTTTATTGTCGCCAATGTACCATCCTCCGCCGCATAGCTTGGTACCTCATCCACCCCGATCAATGAGATGTGCTCCGGTATCAGGATTCCTTCCGCCTTCATGGCTTTCATTACCCCAACCGATACCTGGTAGTTTTCCATAACATAGGCATCCGGTAATTCATTCTCCTGTAAATATAGCTTCATCTTTTCATTCACATTTTCAATCATCCGTCCCATCCGGACAATCATATCCGGTCTAAACTCCAAGCCATGATTAATAATTGCCTGTTTAAACCCGTCTCTTCTTTGCATGAAATTGTAAATATCAATTTCATTAGCCAGGTAGATTATATTCCTCAAATTCCTTTTCACCAGATAATCCACCGCCTGCTTCACCGCCGAAACATTGTCTATACATACCCTATGGTGGGAATTGTCTTCAAAATCATTATCCGTTATTACCATCGGTTTATTTATGTTTTTCACCTGCTCGTAATCCGTCTTCTGCATTTCCGTAGCGCACAGGATTACTCCTGCCACACTATTCATGTTGCATTCATTCACGATCTGGTCCACAGGATCCTTTAATAAATTAACATAGGTAACTCCCAGGGAATACCCCAACTTCCTGGCTTCCCGGTCATACACCCTCAGGGCATTCGTCCATAGGTCCATCTCCGAACCGTATGCCACCTTTAAATCCCGGTGCATGAATATTAATTTAATCATCTGCTTCTCCTGTATGGCAGAAGCTGCCTTTTCTATATTCCTGCTTTCCAAAAGCTTTTTACAATCAAGAATTTCCTGCCTGGTCTGCTCGCTTACGCCAGGTTTATTATTCAGCGCCAGGGAAACAGTTGCCTTTGATATTTGGAGCTCTCTAGCAATATCTGCTGCTTTTACCTTCATTCCAGCAATTTCCTCCTATTTTGTCATAAACTCCTCAGACACATTTTAAACGTTTTCAACTTTTCCGTCAAGCCATCTACATGCCCTTTTGTATAAAAATTAAAGGGGTATACTATAATTACTATAGATATAACCCCTTTGCCTTTTAAACTTCTTTAACCTAAACCACTTATGTACCACCTTTAGCAGCATAAGGAAGTACATAATCCCCATCTCTCCGATAATAAATAATCAAAGCTGCTGCCCACAGCTCTTACAGAATTTCGCATCCTCATCATTCAGGCTCTGGCAGCTCCTGCACCTGATCTTTACTACTTCCTTTTCACTTGGCTTTCTTACTATATCATCAATTGCATCAACATTACTGATCACATCATTAATCATTCCGCCCATGGCCTCGTTATAGGGCTTCAGATCCTCTCTCGCCTTGTCCGGGTCGAGGATGATTCCTGAACCGGCTGCGCCCCGTGCTCCGACATTTCGAACAATTCCCCCAGCCACCATCAGGATCATACCAAACACGGCATTTGCAAAGGGAGGCGGGCCGCTCATAAATGGATCATTCATCATGCTTGCTGCCGAAAAAAACACAGACAGGAAAAGGATAAATCCAAGAACAATCATTCCCATCCCTAGATAGTAAAGTGTTTTTCTTTCTCCCGGTATCTTTGACATCACTTCCACCCCTCTCAAAATTCGGGCCAGAAAGCTAATTAATTAGCCGTTCCAGTCCACTTCGATTCCTTAATGATTTAATTCTACTACAATTAGAACTAGGATTCCATCCTAATTCCGACTTTTAATCTTTTTTTAAGTTTCCTTGCAGAGAAAACAAAATTATTGATATCCTATACAAAAAAAGATGAGGTAATTACAACTACCCCATCTTTTTCAAACTCTGTATTTTAAAATCATTTGATACTATGCTTCTAACAACAATTGCCATACTAATATGTTCAATCTTAAACCAACTTCATCCATTAACGATATTCATTAATACACTTTACGCTATAAACGCAAGTATTACAAAGTTAGCAATAAACAATGCTGTAGCAACCCAGATAACAGGGCTGATTTCCCTTACCTTGCCCTTTACGATCTTAACGATGCAGTAGAAGATAAAGCCGCCCGCGATACCATAGGAAATGCTGTAGCAAAAGGCCATAAAGATCGCTGCAAAGAATGCAGGAATCGCATCTTCAAGCTCAGTCCATTTCACATCAGTAAAGGAGGACAGCATCATAACACCAACTGCAATCAAAGCAGGAGCTGTTGCCTGGGTAGGAACAATTCCTACGATAGGAGCCAGGAAGATACTTACGATAAAGCACAGGGCAGTTATAACGGAGGTCAAGCCTGTTCGTCCGCCTGCTTCGATACCGGCAGCACTTTCCACATAGGTGGTTGTATTGGAGGTACCAAAAATCGCACCAACACTGGTTGCGACTGAATCCGCAAATAAAGCCTTGTCCATCTTGGAAGCAAAGCCGGAGCCTGTTTCCAAAGCCTTCTCGTCATTTGCATCAAAGATACCGGATCTTCTGCCGGTACCGATGAAGGTACCGATGGTATCAAAGGTATCCGACAAGCTGAAGGCAAAAATAGTCATAAGGATCAAAGGAATCTTGGCGGGCTCATTGAAGAAGGATAGCAGGCCTTCACTGCCGAAGGCTGCACCTATTGTAGTGCCCAGAGCTGAAAAGGATTCTCCAAGGCCTGAGGTAGCAACACCACCGCTAACATTGGTCACACCCATGGGGATACCAATAATGGTAATAAGTATAATACTGATGAAAATTGAGCCCTTTACCTTCTTTACTAAAAGTACAAAGGTAAGGATGATACCGATAAGTGCAAGAATAACCGCCGGCGTATTAAACTCAACTAATGCGGGAACGATGCTGCTGTCTGTGATAACCGTCCCACCGTCTAATACAATATTTTTACCGGGATCTGAGGTAAATTTGAGCAAGCCCGCATTCTTAATACCGATGTATGCGATAAAAACACCGATACCGCCGCCGATTGCATGCTGAAGACTTTCTGGTATTGCTTTAATAATTAATTTACGGAGCTTGGTAACCGTAATGATGATATTAATAATACCACATAGGAATACCATCGCTAACGCCTGCTGCCATGAGAAACCAAGGGCAAATACTACCGTATAGGTAAAGAAAGCATTTAAACCCATACCTGGAGCCTGGGCATAGGGTACATTTGCAAAAAGACCCATTACCAGGGTACCCGCCACAGATGCAAAGATAGTAGCCAAAAATACTGCATTGTACGGTATTCCAGTTTGAGACAGCATTGCAGGATTTACGAAGATAATGTAAGCCATCGCAAAAAATGTGGTCAAGCCAGCCACTACTTCCGTGGAAACGGTAGTTCCACTCTCCTTTAGCTTAAAAAACTTTTCCATAATAACTTCTCCTTTTTATTATTTTTTATAAAAAGAGCAATCCATTAAGATCCCCTTTATATACTACATCCCAGCCCTATAGCATGTCCTGTACTGGTGTGCTGATACATTCATCTTTAGACTAAACAGTGCTGTCAGCCTAATTATAAACGTATCAGTACACTAGCTACGGAAACCCCCAGCGGTAACCGACATAGGTAGGAGGCTTATCCGCACAACCATACCTACGCCTTTGCAAGTATTCTTAAGGTAAGCCTCCATTTTCCCACTATATTACATAAACAATGCTATTTTTTTTAAACCAATTTATTATACACCATCCTTTTGCAAATGGCAATTACTCTTCTGACTGTTCTTCCTTGGCGTTTTCATCCATTACCTTCTGCTGTACATCCGACGGCGCCTGCTCATAACGGGCAAACTCATAGGAATAATCACCGCTGCCGCCGGTCATGGAACGAAGATCCGTGGAATAGCCATATAATTCAGATATCGGGATGTCTGCAAGGATTTCCTGCTTTGCTCCCGGCATTGGATTCATACCAAGAACACGTCCACGGCGTTTGTTCAGGTCACCCATAATATCGCCGGTGAACTTATCCGGTACAACAACCCTCATGGATGCAATTGGCTCCAGCAGTACCGGGGAAGCCTCCATGAAGCCCTGCTTGAAGGCCTGGATCGTAGCCATCTTGAAGGCCATTTCGGAGGAGTCAACAGGATGATAGGAACCGTCCACCAGGGTTGCCTTTAAGCCTACTACCGGATATCCTGCAACAGGTCCCTTTAATACGCATTCCGCAATACCCTTTTCTACTGCCGGGAAATAGTTCCTCGGAACCGCACCGCCAAAGACCTTCTCTTCAAATACAAATGCTGTCTCCGTATCGCCGGAAGGCTCAAATTCAATATGGACATCACCATATTGTCCATGGCCGCCGGATTGCTTCTTATATTTACCCTGCACACGTACCTTTTTACGGAGCGTCTCGCGGAAAGGTACCCTGGGCTTCATGATCTCAATATCTACCTTATATTTTGATAAGAGCTTGTTTACCACTACATCCAGCTGCTGGTCGCCGATTCCGTATAACAGGGTCTGTCTGTTTTCCTTGTCATTCACCAGCTTCAGGGTAAGATCCTCATCCATCAGCTTTGCAAGAGCCTGGGATACCTTGTCATCATCACCCTTGTTCTTGGTCTTGAACCTCTGGTAGGTATAAGGGGTTGCGACCTCGATACGGTCATAAATTACCGGTACCGCCTTCGTTGCCAGGGTGTCTCCCGTAGAAGTATCGGATAATTTGCCCAAGGCTCCGATATCACCGGCATGGAGCTCCCCTACTTCAAGCTGCTCCTTTCCCCTTAACACATAGAGACGGTTAACCTTTTCTTCTGTTTCCTTATTCGAATTGTAGATCAGGGAATCTGATTTAATTACGCCTGAGCATACCTTGAACAAGGAGAATTTACCGATAAACGGATCCGCAATCGTCTTAAATACACGGGCCGTAAAGGGCTTCTTCTCATCATAGTCAGCGCTAAAGGCTTCCCCTGTTTTTATATTCTTGCCGCTGATGCCCATCTTGGCAGGCTCGGGGAAATACTTTTCAACTGCCTGCAATAACATTGTAGTACCCTGGGCATTGATACCCGAGCCCATCATAACCGGAACTACTGTACCATCTATAACATTATTTCTAAGTGCCACGGAGATTTCCTCCTGGGTAAACTCCTCACCGGCGAAATACTTCTCCATCAATTCCTCGCTGGTCTCAGCTACTGCATCCAGTAAGATCTCACGGGACTTAGAAAGATTTTCCTGACTATACTCAGGAATCCCACATTCCACATAATTACTTCCGGTAGTGAATTTCCTGCCTTCCATCTTAACGACATTAACAAATCCAACAAATTTCTCATTCTCCCTGATGGGTATATGAAATGGTGCTATCTTCTTGCCATAAAGGTCTGTCAGCCTCTCAACTACTTCACGATAACTTGCATTATCATCATCCATATCTGTTACAAAGAAAATTCTAGGCAGCTGGTATTTATCACAAAAATCCCAGGCCTTCATAGTTCCTACTTCCACACCGGCTTTTGCAGATACCACAATAACTGCTGCGTCCGCTACTGCCAATGCCTCCTCTACCTCCCCGACAAAATCAAAATATCCCGGAGTGTCCAAAAAGTTAATCTTTGTGTCTTCAAATATAATCGGCACTACTGTGGTACTGATGGAGAACAGTCTCTTCTGTTCTTCTTTGTCGTAATCACTGATTGTATTTCCTTCTTCCACTTTCCCTTGACGCTTGGTAATTCCAGTTGTATACGCCATGGCTTCGACTAAAGTAGTCTTGCCACAGCCACCGTGGCCTAACAGAACAACATTGCGAATCTTTTCCGAAGTGTAAACATTCATACGATTTCCTCCAATACTCCTAAAGTAGTAAGTAGTCGGGGCAATTAACCTGGCATGCGAAAATCCTTTGTAATTACCCATAAATACCTCTGTTTATATTTTACTAGACGAGCCTAACTTTTACAATACTTTTATGTAATAATTGACAAAGTTTTTCTTCCCCACTTTAAACCGTTACACTTTAAAGCAATAGAGTATTGACACCCCGATTTTTAACGTGTATAATTGCAAAACAAGGCGGGACTGTTCTGAAGGATCACTCCGTTAAGAATTTTACTAAGAAAGGATAAACCAAACATGATTATCGTAATGAAGCCCAAGGCAAAAGCAGAATCCATCGAGAAAATCAAGAGCTTAATTGAGTCCAAGGGATTGGATGCACATATTTCAGCCGGTAAAGAAGTAACCATCATCGGTGTTGTAGGGGATAAATCCAGACTCCAGGACCAGAACCTGGAGATCTTTGAAGATGTAGATAAAATCGTATCCGTAACCGAGCCCTATAAATTGGCCAACAAAAAGTTCCATCCGGAGCCGTCAAAGGTTAAGGTAGGCAACGTAACCATAGGGGGAGGCTCCTTAGTTATTATGTCAGGTCCCTGCGCCGTTGAAAGCAAGGAGCAATTACTGGCTACGGCACACGCCATCAAAAAGGCCGGAGCCCAGATACTG
>JARKQP010000802.1 GCA_029974875.1 Mobilitalea sp. | reverse complement strand
TATCGGGATATTCATTGTCCGGTCCATGGGTAAGAAGGAGGTGCAGCAATGATAAGGAAGCTGGTCAATAAAGTAATAAAGCAGCTTGTCTGCCTGCTTCTCAGTGCAGCCGTCATACTTCCATTCTACATGGTGCTGATTAACTCCTTTAAATCCAAGGGTGAAGCAGCAAGAATGAAGCTTTCCCTGCCTACGGAGTGGTTCTTTAGTAACTATACGGAGGTGATTGAGAAGGGGAGGTTAGTCCGGGGTTTCTTTAACAGCTTGTTCTATGCCGGCTTTTCCACTACCATTGCAGTGGTTACCTGTGCCATGGCTGCCTTTGTTATCTGCAGGAAACGGACTAAGCTTAATACATTTTTGTATTATTTTATTCTGTGTGGATTATTCTTTCCTGTAAACTATGTTACCTTGATCAAGGTGCTGAATGTGTTCCAGCTGACCAACAGCAGGGGAGGGATATTGATCGTATTTATCAGCTCCATGATACCTTTTTGTGTCTTTACCATACGTAACTTCATTCTTTCCGTTCCGGTGGAGCTGGATGAGGCGGCGGTAATTGATGGTGCGGGGCCTCTTAAGCTGTTTTTTGTAATTATTACACCTTTGTTGAAGCCGATTCTGGTGACTTGTTTTATCCTGCAGTTTATGGGGGTGTGGAATGACTTTTTGACACCTTTATATCTGTCCAGTGATAGTAAGCTGTTTCCGATGACTATGGCGGTTTATCAGTTCTTTGGGAAGAATAAGAATTATTGGAATTATATTTATGCGGATATTATTCTGACCTGTCTTCCGGTTATTGTGGTGTATCTGCTTGGGCAGAGATATATTGTGGGGGGATTGACTTCTGGCTCGGTTAAGGAGTAGAGGGTTCCGGAGCAAAGGGGCGAGGTTTAGGCTGTGAGGTTTGGGTTGTGAGATTTAGGTCGTGAGGTGAAGCTGAGTGGAGCTATGTACACCTGGGCTTGCCTTTAACATACCATTATTTCCAACTGCGGGCAATCATTGGAGGCCCGGTCTGCGCCCAGATGGACATAGCTCCACTCAGCTTCACCGCGTTAGTGTTTTGTATAAGGAAAATTTTTGTTGGGCGAATTGTAGTAGGTAATTGCGGTGATATTATTTCGCAGTTACCTATTTGTGGTTGGTGTCGGAATTTGTAATTGGGATGGAGAGGAAAAGGAGGAGAGATTTTGAAGCTGATTGAGAAGCAGGGAGCCGTTAGGTGGGGAGAGGCATTTCCGGTTGGGAATGGGCATATGGGGGCTATGATTTATGGTAGCTTGCCGGGGAATAGGATTGAGCTGTCGGAGAATACGTTTTTTAGTGGGGAAAAGAGTGACAGTGATAATAGGAAGGGAGCGGGTCAGGCATTTTATGAAATGCGGGAGCTGGCGGCCCGGGGCGAATATGATAGGGTGCATGAAAAAGCGGAGGAATTTATAGGAATCAGGAATAATTATGGAACAAATCTTCCTGTGGGACAGCTTTTGGTAGACTATGGAATCCGGCCGGAGGAGGTAGCCGGGTATGAAAGAAGCCTGGATATTATGGAAGGGGTTGTGACCAGCTCCTTTTGTAAGGATGGGGATTGGTACAGGGAGGAAGTCTTTCTGTCTAACCCGGACCATATATTGGTTGATCATATCAGGCCAGGTAAAAAAGGTGAGGTAAGGATATCCTTTTCCCCCGCTAATGATTATGGGGAGGTGCATTATGAAGATAGGGCTTTGCGCTTTACCTGTATGGCCTATGAGACGCTGCACTGTGACCGGCTGTGCGGTGTTATGGCGGTGGGGTATGCCTCTGTTGTAACTGATGGAAGCTGTAGCGCAGAGAGGGAGTGCATTGTTGTCCGGGATGCTACGGATATTAAATTATACTTGGATATACGGACGGATTTTAAGAGAACTGCTTCCGGGAAGTGCCGGGAGGAGATACCCTGGGAAATAAAGCCTCAGGAGGTGATTGAACAGAGGGGGGTATCTCAAGAGGGAATGCCTTGGGAGATAATGCCCCGGGAAGTGATTGGACAGAGAGGGGCATCTCAGGGGAGAGTGCCCCAGGATATACTGCCACAGGAGGTTTCATCAGAAAAAGGAATACTTCAGGATATGCTGCTTCAGGAAGTAATGCAGCATGTGGAAAAGTGCAGGGAAAAGGAATATTCCAGGTTAATGGAAAGACATAGAAGAGATATTGGGGAGTACATGGAGAGGGTGGATCTCCGGCTGGAAGGGACAGGGGAGTATCTTGGGAAGCTGGTCTTCCTGTTCCAATATGGGCGGTATCTGCTTTTGTCCAGCTCCCGGGAGGATTCCAGCCTGCCTGCACATTTGCAGGGGATTTGGAATGATAACGTGGCCTGCCGGATTGGCTGGACCTGTGACATGCATTTAGATATCAATACCCAGATGAATTACTGGCCCTCTGAAGCAGTGAACCTAAGTGAGACGGCAAATCCCCTGTTTCGCTGGATTGCAAAAGACCTGGCTCCTTCCGGTGCCGTAGCTGCCAGGGAATCCTATGGACTGGGGGGCTGGATCGGTGAGCTGGTCTCCAATGCCTGGGGATATGCAGCGCCTTACTGGGCGTCATCCATTGCACCCTGCCCTACCGGAGGCGTATGGGCAATGCTGCAGATGTGGGAGCATTATCTTTATAGCCAGGATCTTTCGTTTTTGAAGGAGGAATTTTTGCCGCTGCTGGAGGGTGCCGTAGAATTTTTTGAGCAATACATATTTATTGACGAGGCCACCGGTTATTATACCAGCGGTCCGTCTATCTCACCGGAGAACAGCTTCCTTTATGGGGGGAAGCCCTATCAGGTCAGCAATGGATGTACCTATGAAATATTGATGATCCGGGAATTATTTACGGTGTACCAGGAAAGCTGCAGGCTATTAGGAATAAACCATGAGCGCTACCGCAGGATCTGCGAAAAGACGGACCGGCTGCTGCCCTACTGTCTTACTGCCCGGGGAACCATCGCTGAATGGAACCATGGGCTGGAGGAAGCGGATCCCCAGCATCGGCATACCAGCCATCTGCTGGGGCTGTATCCCTTCTCCCAGATCAATCCGGAGGATACGCCGATGCTATGTAAGGCTGCGGAAAAAACAATCCAGGCTAAGCTGGATCCGGTTGAGAATTGGGAGGATACGGGCTGGGCAAGATCCATGCTGATGCTTTATGAAGCGAGGCTTTACCATGGGGATCAGGCCTACGGGCACATCAAGGGCATGCTGGAGAAGCTGCTGGAGCCAAACCATATGGTATACCATCCTCCCACCAGGGGAGCAGGAGCCTTTGACCATGTGTATGAGCTGGATGGCAATACGGGCCTGATCACCTGTATCACGGAGCTGCTCCTACAGAGCCAGAGAGGGATGATCAGGCTGTTGCCAGCCCTTCCCACAGAGTGGGAGGCCGGTGAGGTGAAGGGCTTGCGCGCCAGAGGCAATGTAACCGTTGATTTGGAATGGAGCGGTGGAAAGCTTGATTTTGCCAGGCTTACGGCAGGGAATGATGTGAAATGCAGGGTGGCGTATTCCGGGAAACAGAGGGAATTAGAGCTGGTGAAAGGAGAACCATATCATCTGGACTGCAGGGACGGTGCAGATATGGCGTTATGAGAGTCGGATTAAGGCAGCGTTATTATGGGTATCATTAAGGCCGGCATCATTAAGACAGGCACAATTAAAGCAGACATGATAAAGTAGGTATGATAAAGCAGACATAGATAAAGCAGGCATGATAAAGCAGGAATAATATAGCAGGTATAGACTTAAATAAGGCAGAAGTAAGAATAGGGGCAAAACTGTAATATATTTCCGATTGATATATGGTCAGGGCATGTTACAATAAATAAAGCGGTCGATTTATGTTTTCAAATGTTGGAATACAAAGCAGGAAAGACAGAAATCGGATGATAACCCGCAACAAAGGACCATAGAGGAAAGGAATCAGGAATATGAGAGGTAAAGTACTTCCGGCGATATTATTGACGGTTACCCTACTCATGATGATGAAGGCAGGAGCAGCATATGCATATGTTGGCAGTGTCTTCCAATATACGAATGAAGGTCAGACCATAACCTACAAGGTACTTAGCGAGCCCACAGGGACGGAGAACGGAAGAGCGCAGATAATCTACTCAGAGGAAACTAATAAGAAGCTGTCAGGTGATGTAGTTGTTCCGGCCACGGTTACGAACAGCAATATGACATATGACGTAGTTGAACTCGGTGCCAGTGCCTTCCGGAGTGCCGCAGGGATAACAAGGATGACATTGCCGGAGACGGTAACGGCCATTGGTGAGGATGCATTTATTAATTGTACCGGCCTAAAGAATGTCAATATACCTGCCAAGGTAACCCGTATTGAAAATAGTACCTTTAATGGCTGTACCAGCCTGGAGTATATGTACTTGCCAAATGGGATTACCTACATTGGAGATATGGCCTTTCAGGATTGCAGCAAGCTGTCCACCATGAACCTGCCTGATAAATTGACCAGCATTGGGCTTAATGCCTTTATGAATTGCAGTAAGCTGGCAGATGTCTCAATGCCCAAGGGAGTAACCTCCATAGGGTCGGGTGCTTTTGCCGGATGCAGCAGTATTACCAGCGTTATCATACCGGAGGGTGTCACCAGTATCGGAAATGCAGTGTTTAGGGATTGCACCAGCCTGACCTATGTAAGCCTGCCGGAGAGTTTAACCCAGATAGGCAGTTCCGCATTTTATAATTGTAGCAGCTTGAAGAATATACATATTCCTGATGCTGTAACCAGTATAGGCTCCCATGCATTTTACCAATGTACAAGCTTAACCAGCATCAAGATACCCTATTATGTAACAAGCATAGGGGATTTCACGTTTTTTGGCTGCAGTAACCTGGCTAAGGTAAGAATCCAGGATAATGTAACATCCATCGGCAATTATGCATTTTTTAATTGTAAGAGCCTGACTAGTGTCGGGCTTCCTGAGGGGCTGGCGAGCATTGGAAACTGGGCCTTCTATGGCTGTGAAAGCTTACGGCCCTTACAGATACCCAGCGGAGTAACCAGTATTGGATTCGGGGAATACCCTTATGCCGGTGTCCTGGTCTATAAGAATTCCTTTGCAGAGGACTTTTTCAGGAAGAACCAGCCGGAATATTACCAGATAGTGAAGCTTCCCTTAGAGGAAATGAGCTTTGCGGAAGATATAATGAACCTGGCGGTGAATGAGACGGTTTCCTTAAAGCTGGACTTTTACCCGAAGTTCTCTTCCGACATAACAGCTGACATCCGCTGGAGCAGCTCCAACGAGGCGGTGCTTACGGTAGATGCAAGTGGTAAGGTAAAAGGAATTGGAGCCGGAGAAGCTGACGTTACGGCTGTCATGGGAAAATATTCGGCCACCTGCCATATAATCGTAGGAGGTACGACGGTCAATCCCACTTCAATTGAATTTACAAACAATAATGTCTCCTTAAAGAAAGGGGAGTGGGCGAAGCTTTCCTTGAATTTTACACCGGCAAGCTCAACGAACCGGGCTGTAACCTGGAAGAGCTCCAATAACTCGGTTGTGACTGTTGAACAGGGACGTATTTATGCAAAAGGGAATGGAACAGCAACCATAACCGCAACCACCCGGACAGCAACTACCTCCTGTAGGGTTACTGTGTACAGCCCTTTGAAGGAGCTGTATTCAGATTATGACAGGATCAGCTTGAATAAGAGTGAGAGCAAAAAGCTTGTAATTTCCTATGATCCCATGGATACTACGGATGACAAGACGGTCTCATGGACCAGCGGGGATGAAGCTGTTGTTAAGGTAGTAAATGGGGTTCTTACCGCCTTCGGGTCAGGAAAAACCACAATTACGGCAAGGGTTGGAACTCTTACCCACAGTATTCCTGTGACGGTGCTAAGTCCTACCACTTCCCTGGAGCTGGCGCAGAAGGAGATTTCCTTAATCGTTGGGCAGGCACACCAGCTTCAGCTTACGGTGCTACCCGCAGATGCGACAGACGAGATTACAGGCACCTCCTCGGATGAATCAGTTGCAACCTTTTCCAATGGAAGCATCCTCGCATTAAAAAGAGGAAAGGCAACAATCACTGTCAGGAGCGGTTCTGTTGTAGCTTCCTGCGTTGTAAATGTAGGATCCGATATCAAAAGCATCGCTTTGGATAAGAAGAGCCTTGAGCTGTTCCTTGGCACCAGCCAGACACTTACGGCAGCCTTTAATCCGACGGATGCAAAGGATGATAGGACAGTCACCTGGACCAGCAGTAATAAATCCATAATTACAATTGATTCCAAAGGAAAGATAAAGACAGTAGGAACAGGAACCGCAACGGTCACTGCAACTGCCGGTGATGGGGTGCAGGCTACCTGCTCTATAACCGTTAAACTGTCCACACCAGGCTCCGTAAAAGCGGTGTCAGGAGGACATAATAGTGCTAAGATCACCTGGGGAGCTGTAAGTGGAGCCTCCGGTTATGAAGTATATAGATCCAGCTCGAAAACTGGAAAATATGTAAAGGTAAAGGCGACCACAGCAAGATCATTTACCGATACAGGGTTAACAACCGGAAGCACTTATTATTATAAAGTAATGGCATACCGGTCCCAGGGAACGAAGAAGGTATATGGAAGCGGTTCTGCCGTAGCCAGTGTAAAGCCGATACCTGCTACACCGGGGAATACGAAGCTGGTTAAGGTGAAATCCGGCACGGCGAAATTTACCTGGAATAAGGTAAGCGGTGCAAGCGGCTATGAGGTTTATAGGACCTCCTCCCTGAAGGAGCCATATCGTTTGACAAAAACCACTACGTCCCTGCATTTTATCAATTATGGACTGACCAAGGGGAAAACGTATTATTATAAGGTCAGGACTTATAAGATGGTAGGGAAGAAAAAGGTTTATAGTCCCTTTTCTACCGTTTATTCAGTGAAAATGTAATTAAAATATTAACAGCAGGGGTAAGATCCATAAACAGGATTTTATCCCTGTTTTTTGGCTTGAGGCTTTATCATAAAATAGATCAATGATAAACTTTAATAATAAGGGAAGCAATTTGATATTTAATTCATCTACAAACATGGATTTGTTATATAAAATTGCAGCTTTTGCGTAGCAACTTTAATCAACTTCTCCTTTATTCCATTATCAATTATCAATTATATCCTTGCGGAAATAAGTGCCAAGGGTGCGACACCGGAAGAAATGTTCCAGATGCTGCAACAGATTAAAGAATAATAACAATGACACATAAAAACACCTTGAAATGGTTTGAACAAATCAAGGTGTTTTTATGCTTTCTTGTGATCTACTTCCCAAATCTAAACATAGCATTATATAAACAATAGCAGACTTAAGGCCATAACCGCCATTCCCGCAATAAGTCCATAAATGGAAAGATGATGTTCCCCGTATTCTCTTGCGGAGGGTAGTAATTCATCAAGACTGATATAGACCATAATCCCGGCAACAGCTGCAAAGATAAAGCCAAACATCGCATCATTAAAGAATCTGAATAAAAGCAGATAGCCTATAAGTGCGCCAACCGGCTCAGACAGCCCGGATAAAAAGGATAATTTGAAGGCCTTCTTTCTGCTTCCCGTCGCATAGAAAATAGGTACCGCAACAGCGATTCCCTCCGGAATATTATGTATTGCAATCGCAAGTGCGATGGGGATACCAAGGCTTGGGTCACTTAATGCCGCCGTAAAGGTTGCCAGGCCTTCCGGAAAATTATGAATTGCGATGGCAAGCGCTGTGAATAATCCCATTCTCATTAAATTCGATTTATGGGCTTCGCTTTTCCCGTCCATTTCTTCCACGGTATGGATCTCATGGGGATTTTCTGCTGAAGGTATCAGTTTATCAATAACAGCGATCAAAAACATACCGAAGAAAAAACCGCCTACGGTGGCCCATGTTCCGCCTTTGACCCCAAGCACAGAGATTAAAGCATCCCTGGCCTTTACAAATATCTCAACAAAGGAAACATAAATCATCACTCCCGCCGAAAAGCCCAATGCTACCGATAGGAATCTGGTGCTGGTTTTCTTGGTAAGTAATGAGAGGGCGCTGCCGACTCCGGTAGAAAGACCGGCAAAAAGGGTTAAAGAAAATGCAAATATAACACTAGAAAAATCCAAAAAATCTACTCCTTTCCGTATGTTCTTTAATTGGGCATTAAACCCCAACCGACATTAAAACTCCAGCTAAAGTCCGAGGGGGTATTATATATATAATAACACATAAATTGCCTTTATAGGCAGAATTTTTATGTTTTTTTGAGAAAAAGCTGCAAATTGCTAATTCCTGTATTCTCCAAATAAGCTTATGTAGAAATCAAATACGAAGATGTGTTACCGGAAGAAATGCCTTAGGTATGCAGCTGCTTAAAAATAATAACAATGTCACAAAATTCAAACAATGGATAGCAATCTGTCTCCTCCTGTGGTAAGATACAATTCGTAAATATACTCGAAGTGAATTACCCACACTTAATCTATGATTTGAAGTGGGGACTTCCGTGAAGTAGCTGTATTTAAGATGCGGTTTATAGGAGAGCTTTCCATGAGATACGTGAAACAATTTGGGATTATACTTTTAGTTACATTTCTTGGTGAAATACTTAAAATTATCATACCTCTGCAAATCCCGGCAAGCATTTATGGGTTAATCCTCATGTTGCTGGCATTAAAATTTAAAATTATCCCTCTGGCTTCCGTGCGTGAGGCAGGAAAATTCATGATAGAGATCATGCCAATGATGTTCATTCCGGCGGCGGTAGGGGTGCTTGAAGCCTGGAGCCGGCTGAAAGCAATATGGTTTCCGCTTGCTGTTATCACGGTAATATCTACGGTAGCCGTAATGGCTGTGGCCGGCAGGGTGACACAGTTTGTCATACACGGAAAAAAGGGCAGAGACAGAAAAAGAGCCGAGGATACAGACGGGACGCTGGAGAGGGAATGGAGAGAAAATGATTAAAGATATTTTATATGATTCCACCTATTTTGGTGTAATGCTTAGTATATCCGCATACGGATTGGGGAGCCTTGTTAAGAAAAAATATAAACTGGCAATATTTAACCCACTTTTAATTTCGGTTATTGTAGTCATGTTATTTCTTTTGGCATTCCATATAGATTATGAAAGCTATCATGAGGGGGCAAAATATCTCAGCTATTTTCTGACTCCGGCCACCGTATGCCTGGCGATACCGTTATATGAGCAGCTGGAGCTCTTAAAGAAGAATGTAAAAGCAGTTATGGCGGGACTGTTGTCGGGGGTAATTACCAGCCTGACCAGTATCCTGGTATTATCCTTACTATTTGGCCTCAGCCATCAGGAATATGTAACGCTCCTTCCAAAATCCATCACTACAGCAATCGGTATGAGATTGTCAGAGGAGATGGGCGGGATTGTCACCATAACCGTTGCGGTGATTCTTATAACTGGTGTCCTGGGAGATATAATAGCGGATCGCGTCTGCAAGCTGTTCGGCATTAAGGATCCCATTGCCAAGGGTATCGCAATCGGGTCGGCAGCTCATGCCATCGGTACCATGAAGGCCATGGAAATGGGGGAGGTCGAAGGAGCCATGAGCAGCCTGTCAATTGCAGTTGCCGGTCTTATTACCGTAGTCGGTGCTTCTATATTCGCAAATTTTATGTAGGAACGGTGCTATGGGTCAGCCCCAGGAACAGTGTTATAGGCTTGCCGGGGAAGAGTTTCTTAGGAGAGAGATTATTCTAATACATCCAGGAAAGTATCCGTTCCGCCGATATAATACAAGCCCATCCCGGGAATATGCTTTGCAAAGGTTGCTCCCTGGCAATGTGCAGCAAAGTCCTCCTTACTATCCCAAAGGGAGACAAAGGTAACATAATCAGCTTCCTTTTCATCTACGCATACCTTCATGTCACGGCAGCCCTTGTCCTGGCGCGCGTCTTCAGCAAAAGCTTTTGCAAGCTTAAGATATTCCTCTCTGTTTTTAACCTGGTTCTTAGTAATTATCAAAGTCATAGGGTCTTATCTCCAATCAGTTTATTTAATAATTATGATTCGAGCGTCAAATGGGCTGGATTTAGGCTGTGCGTAAATATGGATATAGATATACTTATATCCACCGCGCTAGTATAAAGAAGCCTTTTGTCAGGCGAATCAAAATTATAAAGGGGTAGCTCCAAGATAAGTATAACCGATACAGGGTTTAGCGGCGAGCTTTAAATTATCGTAAATTATGTTAAATCTTAACTTTAATAGGATATTAAGCCGGTTAACTGGATAAATTATTTGATAGTATTTTTGTTCATGGAAGACATGTAGTACAGAATAAATGTGATAAAAATCATATTTTGTGTAATATAAAAGTGCTATAATTAATATAATTACGCAGTTAGAATGATAACTTTGGAATATAACTATGGATACTACAATTCACGTCAGAAGGATCAGCAGCTGGGTTCCTTCTGCTAAGCCTAGTCCGGGTAATTGCAAAAATGATATGGTTTTGCAATCACCGATGGATATCCGATTATGAGGAGGAATTGCTATGACAAAGCTGTTCAGTAAATTTAGCCTGAAGGGCATGGAATTAAAAAATAGGATCGTAATGCCGCCCATGTGTATGTACAGCGCGGACATTGAAGGAATGGCCAATGACTGGCATTTTATCCATTATACTGCGAGGGCAGTCGGTGGCGTTGGCCTGATTATTTTTGAAGCTACAGGAGTGGAAAACAGGGGACGGATCAGTGACAGGGATCTGGGTCTATGGAAGGATGAACAGGTGGAAGGCTTAAGACGGGTTGTTAAGGCCTGCCAGGAGCAGGGAGCCAAGGTGGGAATACAATTAGGCCATGCCGGCAGGAAATCAGAGGTTCTGGCGGAGGCCAGCATCGCACCAAGCCCAATCGCATTCAGCGAACAGTACAGGGTTCCCCTGGAGATGACGAAGGAGGACATTAAGACGGTAGAGGCTGCTTTTAGGGAAGCGGCAAGGAGAGCCGATGAGGCCGGCTTTGATACGATTGAAATCCACGCGGCCCATGGCTATCTGATCAGCGAATTCTTATCCCCTTTGACGAATAAAAGGACAGATGAATATGGCGGCAGTGAGGAAAACCGTTCAAGATTCTTAAGGGAAATACTTCAGGAGATAAAGACGGTATGGCCAAAGGAAAAACCCATTATTGTCAGGGTATCCGCAGAAGACTATGCGGAGGGCGGCAACCATGACACTGATATGGCAAATATATTAAATTCGTTGAAGGAGGAAGGGATTGATCTGGTTAATGTCAGCTCAGGGGCTGTTGTTAATGTCAGCATGAAGGTCTATCCCGGATATCAGACAAAATTTGCAGAATCAATTAAAAACCTGACCAATATGAATGTAATAACCGGGGGCTTGGTTACCTCACCGCTTATGGCAGAGGAAATCCTGCAAAATGACAGGGCGGATTTCGTTTTCCTGGGAAGGGAGCTGCTGAGAAATCCTTACTGGCCCCTTGAGGCTGCCAAGGAATTAAGAGAGGACCTGGAATGGCCGGTCCAATATGCGAGAGCAAAATAAATAGGAGGAACCACAAGTTTGAAACTAAAAAGTAGTGGGTAGGTAATAAAAAAGCGTATAGCAAACAAACCATTCACAATTAGTGGATGGCAAAAGTTCCTATTATGAAATCAGGATTAAACAGTTATAGCAGGATCGTCTATTATTGTGTAACCTCTTTTCCTGAACAGTTCCAGAGCCTGTGACCTTGTCAGAATCTTGGATTCATGGACAGGGCGAT
>JARKQP010000749.1 GCA_029974875.1 Mobilitalea sp. | reverse complement strand
CGGAACTATCCACCAATACCCAAAAATGAGAGCTGCGATCGCAAGGTATCCGTAGCCTACATAGATTCCAGATGAAAATTTAGCCGAAATAGAGTAGGCGAATGAGATTCCTGCAAGGCCAGACAGTGCTCCGGATATCAGGACAGCTTTAATACGGACTTTGTTCACGTCAATACCAGCTGCATCTACTGCATGGGGATTATCACCACAGGCCCGGACATGCAGGCCGAATTTTGTCTTATATAACAGATACCATACAATAAACGCGATAATTATAATTAATATTTCAAACGGATAAATGTTCGTAAACACCGCGCCAAAAACCGGGATTTGGGAAAGCCCCGGTACTGTCCAGCGGGCGGATACGCCAAGTTCAATTTTATCAGAAGATGCTCCGAACACTCCCCGGTTAATTGCCTTCGTCAGAAAAGTAGTCAATGCCACAGCCAGAATGTTGATAACCACACCGCTAATAACCTGGTTTGCCTTAAACTTTACGCACAGAAGCGCATGTACCACCGAGTAAACCATACCACCAACCATGGCACAAATCATGGCTGCATAATAAGGAACCTGAGAATCCGCTCCCATTTTCTGTGCCATAGTGTAAGCTACAAGTGCGCCCACAAAGGCACCCATTCCCTGCAGGCCTTCCAACGCCAGGTTGGTCACCCCGCTACGCTCACTGTAAACACCACCGATTGCTATAATAAAGAGAGGCAAAGCAAAGGATAATCCGTCAATAATTACATTATTCATACTGCTTCCCTCCCTTCATTTTCATTCTTCTGTCTGTCCTTTGCCCTCTTTACGCGGTACTTGATATATTCACCACATGCCGCAAACAACAGAATCAATCCGGTAATGACCGCAGCGGTCTCTGCGTCCAGTCCGGCTGTTGAGCTCATATATGCACTCCCTTTTCCAATAATATTGATCAGGAAAGAGGAGCACAAAATACCGACCGGATGGGAATTCCCCAGAATCGATACCGCAATAGCATCGTAACCGATACTGGAGAGCACCCTCGGTTGAATGGACGCGAAATATCCTAAATAATAAGTTGCCCCTGCAAGCCCGGCTAACGCGCCGGAAATAACCATGACCAGTACCATATTCCTTCCAACATTAATTCCCGCATAACGGGACGCCTTTGGGTTTGCACCGACTGCCTTTAATTCATACCCTACCGTTGTCTTATCAAACAAAAACTTGATGACCAGTACCGCAGCCACTGCAAGGATGATCCCCAGCGGAATATCAAACTTTAATCCACCAAGCTTTATTCCTGATAAAGTCAGCCGGGATGCCTCACTGACAGCCTCTGACTGTCTTGACACCGGATTTATATACTTCGTATTGATAAAAAAACTGATAATATATTGGGCAATATAATTGAGCATAATTGAAGATACTACTTCATTAATATTGAATTTATATTTCAGAAAACCAATCAGACCGCCTAACAGTGCCCCAGCCACCGCTGCTACCAAAACTACCAAGGGCTTTGCAACCGGTGCACTCAGGGAACTGTAACCTACGATAATCGATGTGATAAATCCTGCCGTCAGCATCTGGCCCGAAACACCGATGTTAAACAATCCCGATTTCATCGCAACTGCAACGGCCAGGGAAGCGAAAATCATTGGTATCCAGCTATCCATAAAACTAAAAAGGTCGGTTAGCATACTTTTCCCGCCGGCATAATTCCCCTTCGGGGCAAGCCCTGAGCCTTGCAAAAGATTCAAATAAGCAGATAATGGATTCTTTCCGAGGACGCCAATAATAACAGCGCCCACAACCAGGCTGATGACAATTGCAAAGATCGGAATGGTGATAAACTGATGTTTTTCATTTCCAAGTAGCTTAACAAAGAACTTACTTACCAGATTCAGTTTTTTCTTCATCCGTTCTTCACCCCCATCATAAATTCTCCTACCTGTTCG
>JARKQP010000734.1 GCA_029974875.1 Mobilitalea sp. | reverse complement strand
GGGAAGGCAGACCCTAGGGCCAGGCGGAGATCCTATGCAGACAGCAGACTGGACCAAGGGAACGGAAGCAGCATTTAAGAAGAACGGAAGCACCACCTTCTCCACGGGGCATGCCTGCTTTACTACATCACCGGATCTTTCCGAATCCAATATCATATTCCATGCAACCAGAGGAAGCGGCCAGGGCTGGAACGGGCGCGGTGTCCGTACCCAGAAATTTACGTGGAACCAGGATGGGACCCCGAACTTCGGCTATGCCATGGAATATGATGCAAAGATCAATATGCCGTCTGGAACGCCGAAGATAGAAAGAACGCGCCTCGAGGCAGAGAATGCCGTGCTTTCCGGCGGCGCACAGGCAGCAGAAACCTATAATTCTTCTGCCGGCAAAAAAGTGACCGGTATCCAGACTGCTAATGCAGTCACCTTTACTACACCTGCAACGACAAAGGCAGGAAAATATACCTTATATGTAAAGGCAGCAACCTCCGCAGACGGTGCAGGACTTGCCGTATCCGTAGGCGGCAGGGAAGCCATAGACGTAGCGGTGATATCCTTCAATGCTTCGGCAGCTGCGGGAATCTGTGTGGATAACTGGATCGGCTATGAGCTGGTTATAGATCTTGGCCAGGGAGCTAATACGATCATAGTTGGAAAGAGCGGGAACCTGAAGGCAGCAGAGCTTGACTTTATTGAACTGGAGCTGATTGCAGAGGCAGATCCAACGCCGACACCGGATCCAACGCCAACGCCAGATCCAACACCGACACCGGATCCAACACCGACACCAAATCCGACCCCAACACCGGAGCAGCCATTTGAACCACAGCCGCCGACACCGACGCCGAACCCGACACCATCTCCGAGCCCAACACCGACGCCAAGCCCAACACCACCAGCAACGGCGCCGGGCACCGGGGAATCCCAGGAGAAGCAGCTGAACCGTCCTTCCATCAGCACCGTAAAGAGCTACAGCTCTGCAGCTGGCACCCAGGTAAGGATTAAGGTGAAGGAAGTGGCAAATGCGGATTCCTACACCGTATACCGCAAGGTAGGCTCTAAGGTGACAAAGATCGGCACCACAACCGGAACGGAGATCATCGATAAGAATCCGGTCAGCGGAAAGACAGCCTCTTACTATGTAATTGCGGGCAGTGACAGCGAGGAATTTACACCAAGCAAGGCAAGCGCGGTCAAGACAATAAGCCTTGCCGCAAAGCCGACGAGCGTAAAGGCAAAGAAGGTCAGCGACGGTATCCAGATAACCTTCAATAAGGCTAAGGATGCCAAAGGATATATCATATACCGTGCAACCAGTAAGGACGGTAAGTATACCAAAGTATCGGATGGAATTGTGAAGAAAAACACCTTCGTGGATAAGAAGGCAAAGAAAGGAAAGACCTATTACTATAAAGTAGTGGCCTACGATAAGAACAATAACTACAGCACGATGGTAACCTCCAATAAGGTGAAGCGCTAAAAGCTAAAAATTAGTAAAAATAATAACCCCGATTGTAAAATTATTAAGTTTTATAATCGGGGTTATTTCGTTATACTAAAGAAATACTTAAAAGAAATACCTAAAAGCAATACCTAAAAGAGATACCTAAAAGCAATACCTAAAAGAGATATCTAAAAGGAATACCTGCGACGATAATTTGCCAATCCCTTTGCTGGGTTAAAGCAAAATATTGGAAATGAAAGATAGGCTTGCGGGCCAGGTTATGTTAAAATAAGAAAAAAGACTAGGAGAACGGGAATGAAGGGAATAAGAAAATTTTTTGGAAGGTTTAAAATCAGGACAAAGATAATTTTATTGTACCTTACGGTGCTCCTTCTCTCTTTTCTTATGACCTTTACCATTATTTCCAAGGTAAATGAGGCGTATACTAAGCGGGAAGTAGGAAATACGGGCATTCAGACGCTAAATGCCTTAAAGGGAAATTTAACATTAGTATTTGAAAATGTAACCCAGTTTTCTAACCTGATTTATTTTGATGATAATGTACAGGCCTCCCTTAAAAATATAAAATCGAAAAATATTGACCCTGCCATACAGCGCAGAATTACAAAAAGCTTAATCAATATGCTATTGTCCGGTGACTATATTTCCTCCGTATTTATTTTTGATAAATACAATAACTATTATAATACCTATAAGGTTGGACCCATCAGCGTCCATAATGAGAAGCTGGGGGATACGCAGTGGTATGCCAAGATGCAGGA
>JARKQP010000693.1 GCA_029974875.1 Mobilitalea sp. | reverse complement strand
ATCGATGCTTCCTTCCAGGTATTGCTGGCCTGCACGATGGAAGTAGGTTCTTAGTTTCTCATTAATGCCAGTATAATATGCCAGCCTCAAAGGTTCCTCGGTAATGATAAAGCCCTGAAGGTTCTCCGGCAATTCCGTGGTAGTTGCTAAAGGAATCCGGTAAATTGTCTCTGCCAGCTTTTTCTGCACCTCAGGCGAAGACATATACTGGGAAAAATCAATTGCCGCAGCTAATTTTGTTTCATCCTCCTCCAGTTCCTTATTGATGGCATAAATGATATCCGGCTGTCCTCCAAGAATTACTGATTTACCCATGGCATTCGCTGAGGTATCCTTTGTAATTGTGGGAACAGGCATTACAGCGTATTCAAAAT
This sequence comes from Mobilitalea sp., assembly GCA_029974875.1. The sequence goes on along the minus strand of JARKQP010000693.1, from coordinate 5,730 downwards.
CATCGGATACTACCGCGTCCACCGCACTTAAGTTCGTGGACAGGGCCTGAACCATGGCAACCTCACCGCGGATGAACATATTGATGGCTGTGGCTTGGTCTAAACCATTATAATCCGACGTCCAATAGCTTGAGAAATCCTTCATTAATTTATAACCTTCCAAAATACTGGAAGAAGCAAAATCAAGCTTACCCTCTTCAAAGCCCTTTACAATTTCATTCAATTCCACATAACCGTTACCTGTCTCATCCAGCGTTGTCACGAGGCCGTTATTTAACTGGCTGGTAATTGAATTATTAAACCATAACCAGGAAAGATCCGCAAAGGATGCATTCGGAAAACCAAAAGGCGTGATGCCCGCATCCTTTAACTTTTTACATGCATCCACGAATTCTGCCCAGGTTGTTGGAATTTGGGCTCCTGCCTTCTCAAACAGCTTGGTATTACAGAAAATACGCACAACACTGGTCGAGGAAGGGTATCCCGGAATATCATTTTCCGTTATATACATTCTGTTTAAAATATATTCTGGCAGGGTGTCCTTCCAGATATGGCCGGTATCATAAGGGCTTTCCGCCTTGTACAGGTCTGCAAAATTATACAGCCAGCCGCTGTTATAATCCGTTGTAATATCATAGAGGATACCGGTGTAAACATCCGGCCCCTCTCCTGCAGTAAACTGGGTCGTCAGCCAGGTCCTATAATCTGCGGGAGGCAGAGCCTCAAATTGAATTGTAGCCCCTGTTTTAGCCTCATAGGCATCAATAATCTCATTTACCACTGCATTTGCCGTTTCATCTGTTCCAAGATCCTGTGCAAAGACTAATTTAACACCCGAAAAATCTAGCGTACCCTCTGCACCGGCACCCTCTTCCTTCCCTTCCTGTGTGGTATCCGTGCTGCCTGCCGCTGTCGTAGGCTCTGCCTTGGAATCACCTGTCTTGTTGCTACATCCTACAATCAGCCCTCCCATCAAGGCCATGCACAGCAATAGTGCCGTTGTTTTCTTCCACTTTCTCATAACATATCCTCCTTGTTTTATCATATTTGGCAAGAAAACTCCTACCACTAAGGTAGTGAGATAAATTGCCATAAAGCTCTTGCAATAATATCCAATTCATACACTTCTCCTCTACAGATGAAGCATACAGCCAGACTGCCTGATTATTTTCCTCTCGTATCAGCCCTTGACCGATCCCTGTGTTAACCCTGCAATAAAGTATTTGCTTGAAAAACAGAACAGGATAATAAGCGGAAGGGATGCGATTACATAGCCTGCAAATAAAATTCCTTCTCCTTCGGCCAATGACTTCACCATCTTGGTCAACGCCACTGTAATCTGCTGCGTTTTTTCCCCGGTGGAGGCGACCAATGGCCATAGATAATTATTCCAGCTGGAAAGTCCCGTCATGATCATAACTGTCGCAATCGTCGGATAGGAAAGAGGCAGGACTATCCTTCCCAGGATCGTCAGATCCTTTGCTCCCTCGATATCCGCAGCCTCCAGCAGGCTGTTAGATATTGACTCCATGGAAGTCCTCAACAGGAAAGTTCCCATCGCTACATTAAAGGCAGTCGGAGGCAGGATCAAGCCGAAATAGGTATTGTATAATCCAAGGTCGTTTATCTGGATAAACTGGGGTATCAGCATGACGTATCCGGGTATCATAAGCATCGCAATAATCCCGAAATATAAAGCATTGGAGCCGAAAAATTTAAACCTCATAAACGCATAGGCTGCCAGCAGGGAGCACAGGATTGTTCCTACCACCACCGCAGCCGTTACAATCAGGGAATTCACCATGGGACGGGCTACCTGCACTAGAGCCTTTGTATAATTGGTAATATGCTCCGCCCCATTCCACATCCAGGGATTTAGAACAATGTCATTTTGCCATTTAAAAGAGTTCAACACCAGCAGATAAAAAGGCAACAAGGTCAAAATCAGCAATAATCCCAGCAATACTCTTCCCAATATCTTTGCAAATATATTCATATCCTCCTGCCCCCTTAATCCATTTTCTCTGTATTTTTAAGGAATTTATTATTTAAAACCGTAAGTATCATGATGATTACAAATAATATGATTCCTATGGCTGATGAATATCCCATCCTTCTATAAGAAAAGCCTTGCTCATACAGATATACCGCCGGAACCATCGTGGACGTGACCGGCCCTCCCTTGGTCAATATAAAAATTGATTCAAATACTTGCAGGGAATTAATAATAGCCAAGGTGATCATAAGCTTCAGCTGGCTGGATAGCAGGGGAAGGTCAATCTTAAAAAAACGCTGTACAATATTTACTCCGTCCACCTGGGCAGCCTCAAACAAATCCTTAGGCACTGCCTGCAGGGCCCCGAAATAAATCAGCAGCTGCATCCCTCCCAGGGCAGACATGCCAAGCCACGGAAAACCAATCGCCATAATCGCCCCCAAGGCCGTCTTACTGCTGCCAAGCCAGGGCTGCGCAAGGTTCCCATACCCTATACCGGTTAACAGATTATTCAAAATACCGTTATCTCCGCCAAGGATCCATTTCCATAGAAGGATGATAACCACGCCAGGTACAACCATCGGAAAAGTAAAGGCCGTTCTTATGAAATATTGTTTCCTGGTGGATTTCACGGCATATAAAAGCTCAGCGGTCAGAAGCGGTATTGTTATGGCAACCACCACATAAAAGATCATCACCTTTGAGACTGTCAGCAGGGAGCCCAGAAAAATCTTGTCCTGAAATGCTTCTATATAGTTATCCAGTCCGATAAATTGGTTCAGCTTCCCGCCATTCCAGTTATAAAAGGATTTCTGTATTGCCGTAAAAAAAGGAATGTATTTAAAGGTCACAATCAAAGCATAGATTGGGAGCAAAAACAGATATGGCCGTATTCTTCTGGAAAATGGTATCTTTTTCTTTCTGGTAATCATAAGCATTTCCTTCCTCGTTATGTTCTTTTTCTTCTTTATGCCCAGTATAGCATGGTGAACTGCAAATAAATTTAGACAATTTTTCGTTAAAAGGTGTATTATTTTTAGATCCCAATATTTATATTGCACATAAATACAATTAGCACCTATCCATAAAATAGAAAAATTTCACAATTCCCCTTCCCTTTTATTCCCGCCAAACGGAAAAGGAGGGTAGGGGCTTTCCATCATGCACTGCCCGAAACATCCCTTTGCCTGTCAGTAACAGCTCCCTATCCCACGAACTGCTATTGACGGTTCAAAGAAATATCCCTTCTGCGTTGCATGAAGGAAGGCTCCTACCCTCCTTCTGCTTTTGGGTTTTAATATAACTCTCTTATGTTATCTGGGGTTTTAGTTTTATTCCATATATTTAAGGCGGATGGTCACTTTACTTCCTGCGCCCTGTATGCTGTCAATCCGAACTCCATACCCTTCACCATTCATGAACTTAATACGGTCATTTACATTAATTAAGGCAATTCCAAAGCCTTTGTTCTTAGGTGTGCGAATTTCCTCAGTAAATATGCTCAGGGAGTCATTGAGTATCTTAAGCCTATCCTCACCGATCCCAATACCGTCATCCTCCACTACAATCTCCATATCATCTGCCCTGCGGTAAATGCGGATCGATATGATTCCTTCCGGTATTGCCTTTTTGCGTATTCCGTGCACCCAGGCATTTTCAACAATGGGCTGGAGCAAAAGCTTTATCGTCCTGGCGGCTTCCAAGCCTTCTTCTATCTCCTTTACCAGACGGACACTTCCGTCGTACCGCACGTTAATAATATTCAGATAATTCTCTACATGCTTCAGCTCCTCCCCCACAGTTGTGTACATATCCTTGCAGTCAATGCTGTAGCGCATGATGTTGGACAGACTCTGGGTCAATTCAACAATCGGGTCAATTTCCTCTATTTGGGCAATACAATAGATATTGTCCAGGGTATTATATAGGAAATGGGGATTAATCTGAGCCTGCAATGCACTGATTTGGGCTTCCTTGGCCCGAACCTCGGATAAATACATTTTCTTATTCAGTTCATTCAGCCTCCGCTTCATTTGATTAAAACGCTGTCCAATCTGCCCAATCTCATCATTGGTTGTAACATCGATATAGGTATCGGTCTCCTCTTCAATGGTGTTAATCAGATGGTTCAACACATAGATCGGCATCATCAGCCGCTTGATCAAAAAGATTGCTATTAATACGCCAAGGACACCAAAGGAAAATACAATAATATTAATCGTTCTGACTAATTGGTCCACATCCTTAAACAGCTCCTCCGACGAGTCAATCGTGGAGATGATCCAGTTATATTTGCCCACATACGTGCTTGTAATAAAGATATCCTGGTCCGTATAGGTAACGTAGTCCTTCTTCCTTTCTGTCAAATCTTTAAAATACTCTTTATCATGGATTACTTTTAAGTCGGCATAGGCTTCATTGCTGGTATACACAACATGCCCCTCCGGGTCTGACACAACAATCCCCCTGCTTCCCGAGATTAGCTGTTCAAACATTTCCTTTACTGCACTGAACTTGACGCTGACCATCACAAAGGGTTTTTGCTCTGTCTTAAAAGCCGATGAGGAGGGTACCACAAGCCTGCTAAAGAAAACCATCACCGGCTCCCTTACCGTGTTTTTTGCTTTATAGCTTTCATCAACCGGACCGTAGACCATATATTGGCTTTTTGAATCCACAAAGCTCTGATACCACTCTGTCCCAGATATTTTATAATTTTTATCCAGTACGCCATCCCCTATGCCAAACATATATTGGTCGCCGTAATAAAAGATCATATCCTTTATTACTTCATCCAAATGATTAACATAGATTAATTTTTTTATATCTGTTTCAAACTCAATTTGCTGCTTCATCACAAGGAAATCAAAGTTTGTTATATTTGACAGATATAATTTCTGATACTGGCTTTCCCTATTATAGTTGTTCAGGAACTGGGTAATCTGATTATTCAGCTGGAGCAGGCTGTTCTCTGTCTGGGACATTACCTGGGCATTATATTTTACACGCTGTTCCTTAATGAAGCGTGTACTGTAATAATTCGTTATTGCTGTTGTGCAGATTAAAACGCAGGCAAGCACTATGATAAACAATGCCATTACCTTCACGTTAATCCTTTTGGATAAGAGGGCTCTTATTCTATTCATGCTCAAAAATGTCCTTTTCTATTTGCATTTTATATTCTTTGGGGGCGGTACCTGTCATCTTTTTAAATATTTTTGTAAAGTAATGCTGATCCGGATATCCCACACGGAGAGCGATATCCTTTAAATTATAATTGCTGGACAGCATCAGCTCCTTGGCCTTTTCTACCCTGACTTCCATAATATAATTCATCAATGATATCCCGGCAACCTTCTTAAAGGAATAGGAAAAATATGCGTCACTGAAATGATAGCTTCCTGCAATTTCTGATAAGGATATCTTCTTATTGCAGTTTTTCTGTATCATTTCCATCACCTCGCTTATAATCTTTTGCATCCCCTCCTCATTGCCTTCATAGCCTTCCCCGCTGTCCTGCACAGAGGAAGCCTTTTCCTTCTCCGCCTTTTCCTTATCTAATGAAGCCAGCGAATTAATACACCGCCGGACTGTTTCATTTAACAGGGTTTTGTCCACCGGCTTCAATAAATAGTCGATTGCCTTATAAGAAAGCGCTCTTTTCACATATTCGAACTCACGGTAGCCTGATATCATGATAATCTGGATATCCGGGGAAACCGCATAGATCTTTT
>JARKQP010000675.1 GCA_029974875.1 Mobilitalea sp. | reverse complement strand
TCCCATTAATGCACCCTTTATTTTCGGTAAAATACCAATATTTAAACTATTTTTAAAAGGTTTTTAAATTTAGCTTTTAAATCTTTTAAAGCCTATAAATTAAGGATTTTTTCTATTTTGTTTATTGGGTTTTAAATGCTTTTAAAAGGTGCTTTGTAATAAAATAAAAAGTGGGAGAGTATTACGATCTTATCCCCACTTTTTCAATAATTTATTTTTCAGTTCCCATTAAATTTTTTCTCATTATTTTTCTTGAAATTTCATCTACGTTTCATTGAAATACCGCATTTTCATTGGGTTTCACGCCTTTTTACGGGTTATTTCACATCAAAAGTCCTTACAGTTCCCATATTCTCATAATATTCGAAAACTCACAGCAGTTGCCCCCTTTCCGGGATTTTTTCAAAATTGTTCAAGTGCTTTTTTCAAAAAAGTCCTATTTGCCCAGCCTTCAAAAAAGCTAGAATGAATCTAGCAACAAAAAAACATTTTAAGGAGAGGGTAAGATTTATGAAAAAGAAAAAAGTAATCAGTCTGTTACTAGCGTTTACTATGACAGTAGCTATGCTGTCCGCTTGCACAAAGAGCACGGAGACAAAAGGCAATCCTTCCGGTCCGCCTGCAACCTCAGGGCCGACAGCCGCAGCACAGGGGGACACGGCGGCGCCCGAAGAACCGGTAACACTTACGGTGCTGGCGGGTCAATCCACAACAGATGCAGGGATTGAAGATTTAATTGATGCGGCGTTAGCAAAGAAATATCCTAACATAACCCTGGAATGGGAATGTGTAGACTGGGGCAACGATTTCCAGCCGAAGATGCAGCAGTATATGCAGTCAGGGCTTCCGGATATCATGATTGGCAAGGCACAGGATATAAAGACCTATTCCTCACAGGGGATTCTGGGGGCAGTGGACAGTACCTATACGGACAGGGTGCTGGATGCAGCCAACAGGAACGTAACCATTGACGGTAAGATATATGGTCTTGTCTACAATGCATTATATCAGGGCGTGTATTACAACAAGGATATGTTTGCAGAAAATGGCTGGACGGTGCCTACAACCATAGATGAGCTTCAGAAGATTATTGATGGTTGCAAGGCAAAAGGAATTGTACCCTTTGCGAGCCATATGGTGGATATCTGGTCGATCGGAAATGTAACCATGCAGTTTGCAATGAATGATGTATTTAACGCTGAGCCTGCCTGGGGCGATAAATTCAGGGCCGGAGAAGTCTCCTTCAGCAACAGCAAAGCCTTTCAGACAGCTTATCAATACAATAAATTGATTTATGATAATACCTTCCCGGACACCTTCTCCACAGAGCAGACAGACTGTGATGCAAGAATGGTATTAGGAGAAGCAGCTATGAAGGTATCCGGTTCCTGGTCCATCCAGAACTTCCTTGATATTGACGAAAGCTTCAACTTTGGCATCTTCCCCTTCCCGAACCAGACGGGCGATTCCAAGCTGATTTTCGAACCAAACATTACGGTTATGACAAGCGCAGCCAGTGATAACCAGGAGGCTATCAAATGTGTACTGGATGTATTGACCGGCGACAAGGAGCTTGCGGTTGAAATCTATAACTATACGAAGACGGCGCCGATGCTAAAGGATGTAACACCGACCTTTACAAATCCCAGCCAGGAAGATATCGATAAATATGCTGCAGAAGGTAAGATCGTTGACGTGACCCTGGGCAATAACCAGCTTGTATGGGGCGGCTTCCAGGAGGAAAATGCAAAGGATATCGCTGCCTGGCTACAGGGGGATGAAACCTTTGAGGGAGCACTTGCAGCCTCTGACAAAAGGGTTGAAGCAAGCAGTGTAAAATAAAGACCGTTATGCTTAGAACAGTACAACTTAATTGAATCATAATCGGAACATGCTTAGAGAACCATCGGAATATGACAGGGCTGCCCGCAATCCGGGCGGCCCTATATAATCAGGCGCCAGGAAGGATATCCCGGGTCTGTGAGGTGAGGAGTTAATGGAATGAAGAAAAATAAAAAGTCTAGTTGGGATAGAATTATGTTTAAGCAGTACCTATTATTGGTATTGCCGGGATTTGTCATATTTACCATAGGGCTTATCATCCCTATGATATTGGCGGTCCGGTATTCTTTCACAAGCTGGAATGGAATGACGAAGGAAAAGCCTTTTGTCGGAATCCAGAATTACATCAATTTATTGGGGGACTCCAGTTTTCGGAATGCCTGGTGGTTTACAATCAAATTTACCATAGCGAATACGCTGATCCAAAATGTGCTGGCACTGCTGTTTGCCCTTGCCCTCGACCGGGGGATTAAGGCACAGAAGCTGTACCGGACCGCATTTTTTGTGCCCTGCCTGATCAGCGCTGTTATTGTTGGCTTTGTATGGCTCAGGATGTTTTCAAACATATTGCCTGCCATTAACGATATCCTGGGAACCAATATCAACTTTTTGCTGTTCGGAAGCGGGGACACCGTGCTTGCAGGGCTGTTAATCGCAAATAACTGGCAATGGATCGGTTATTGGATGTTAATTTATCTTGCCGGCCTGCAGTCGATCCCGACAGAGCTTTATGAGGCAGCGAGGGTGGACGGTGCAGGAATGCTGAGCCGTTTTAGGAATGTTACGATCCCTATGCTGGCACCGGCCATTACGATCTGTATAGTCGGCATTACGACAGGCTCCTTAAAGGTTTATGACCTGCTCGTGTCCTCAACGAAGGGCGGACCCGGCAGGGCCTCAACGTCCGTCATTTATCAGACCTATACAACGGCAATCAATGGCAGGGAATATGGATATGGCTCAGCCATGTCAGTTACCCTTGTCATCCTTCTGCTGCTGGTTGCGCTGGTTCAGGTAAAAGGCTTAAAAAGCAGGGAGGTGCAGGCATAATGGCGATTATGAAGAAACGGGCAAAGGAAAGGGAGGCCGGTTCTAACCAGCCCTATACCAAGGGTACCCTGGTGCTGCAGCTTATTATGACGGTACTGGCTGCCCTCTTCCTGGCTCCCATCCTCATTGTAATTAATTATTCCTTTAAAACAAAAAAGGAATTGTACCTAAGCAGTCCCCTGGCATTGCCGGAGCATTTCCAGTTCGATAATTATAAAAGAGCCTTTGATAAGCTCAATATGGCAGTTACCTTTACCAATACACTGTTTTATACCCTGATCAGTGTACTCATCCTTGCGCTTTTGTGCGGAGTCACTGCCTGGGCAATCGCCCGATGTAAGCATAAGTTCTTTAAATTCCTGTACATGTATTTTATTGTAGGGATACTGATACCCTATCAGGCGCTGTTTCTGCCGATTTATATTATTGGATTTAATCTTCAATTGACTAATACAAGATATGGAATTATCTTTATGTATATAGCGACAACGATTTCCTTCGGGGTATTTTTGATGACCAGCTTTATGTCGACGGTTCCCATCGAGCTGGAGGAGGCGGCCAGAATTGACGGCTGCTCCATCTTCCGGACCTATTTTTCCATTGTATTCCCCTTGCTTAAACCGGCGATGGCGACCCTGGTCATCATGCAGGCCTTCCAGATCTGGAATGATTATCTTCTCGCAAGCCTGTTTGTAAGCAGTAAATCCCTGAAAACCTTAACAGTTGCAATACAGTCCCTATTCTCGGCACAAACCAGCGATTATACGACGGCGATGGCAGCAATTATTATATCCGTGCTGCCGATTGCGATTCTGTTTATGAGTTTACAGAAATATTTTATTAAAGGTATGACGGTGGGCGCAGTAAAAGGCTGACCGCGCCTGGAAAGCTGGGCCGCATAAAGAATCGGAAGGATGGTACAGGGCTAATAGGATTATGAAGCCAGATAAGGAGACGAATTATGGGTGTTTCATTATTAAAGGAATATCAGTTTAAAGATATGGCAGTTCAATACCTGATTGATTCCGGGACGAAAAATGTTGAACTGATGTTATTGCCAAAGAATTGCAAGCCTGTGCCCTGGGATAAAAAGAGCCAGGGAATCGACTCCCTGGTGCAGCTGAAAATTCTCGGTGACATTTATCCCGGGGGATATGCAGGCGGAGGTACCCTGAGGCAGGGGGAATCCTCCCTCCGGTTGCAGTATGAAGCGCAAAAAACGGCAACCTTTCCCGACAGGGAGGAGATAATCACTGCCCTAAAGGATTCCCGTGGTTACCTAGTAGAGCATCATCTGCAGCTGTTCCGGGAATCTGAGTGTGTTGAAATGTACACGGTATTTCAGAATGGGAGTGGGGAAGCAGTGGCACTTGAGATGATTTCAAGCTTCTCCCTGGGGGGAATCACCCCTTTTACGGAAGGAGATGCCTCAGATACCTTAAAGCTGCACCGGCTTCGAAGTGTATGGAGTATGGAGGGGCGGTTGGAAACAAGGACTCTGGAGGAGCTGCAGCTGGAACCCTCCTGGGCAGGGCATGCAATCAGGGCAGAGAGGTTCGGGCAGGTGGGTTCCATGGCAGTGAACCATTATTTTCCTTTCTTAGCGGTAGAGGATTCCA
>JARKQP010000668.1 GCA_029974875.1 Mobilitalea sp. | reverse complement strand
CAATGTGCCATACCATTTAGAGAATCGATCAAGCTGCAGTGAGTTACGATTCACAACCACAAGCGCTATCAAGGTCAGGAAGATTATCAGTCCGAAGTATAAAGCGATCTCCTTTTGGTGTATCACCTCTGCGCCCAATGTCCCCATAAAGCATAGGAATTTTTGAATTGGATAATGGATTAGAGATTCTAGGAAAGAGGAGTATGTGCTTATGCCATGCGGGCCGGTCGATCTGAATCCCAAGTACACATAATATATATAAAATACTGCAAGGGCACTGCCTATCCAGATGAGCAATTTATAGCCTTTATTATTCATCCTTTGTATGACCAGCTGGCCCAGTCCTGCAAACCATATTGACAATCCGGCAGCAAAAGAAAATGTGCAAAAAATGCCCGTCGGGATAGAGAAAAGCAGAAATGAATATGAACTCTTTGATCGATATAATAGATAAATGGTCACTAGCGCGCAGAGCAGCATTATCGGATATTGCACGCTTCCAATATTTTGAATAAATCTAACCATATAATATGTATTGAATGCATAATAAACTATGGGTATTGCTAATAATAGGATCTCACAATCAAAGCGCGAGTCAATTTTTATGAAGTATATTATTAGTACTAAGCAAATAGCGTAACAAATAAATCCTACATAAAATAAGAATTTTATATTAATATCAGTAAATAATGTGGCCAAGAAAATAATCGCATTGGAGACAACAGGCCGGGAGTCTGATTGCTGCTTGATAAGATCAAAAATCTCGAAATTACCCTCATGATATTGAACGACCCATGGAACTACGGTATCCCATTGATCCCAGTAAGGAACGTTGGTAGCATAAATATCAATGTAGTGTAATCCGTATATGAAAGGGAGCAAGCACAGAATTATCGCCAGAGATAAACAGAAAGCTTTCCGCTGGCGATTTAAATTTATCATTATTTCACTCCCTTTAATTGAATATTCAGTATATTATTCGTCCACAGATCCTAAACTACCCTCTCTACCAGATAGTTTTTCCTCTCATTCTGGCCATAATATATCTTGACCATTATGTCCGCCAGGATTCCTGTGGTTATGAACTGCACTCCCATTATGGCCATCAGTATGGAGGAGATGAATAGCGGCCTGTCCGCCAGCTGTGCTCCAAAGATCAGCTTTTCACCGACAAGATAGGTGACGATAGCGCCGCCAACCGCTGCCAGGATCACACCTAAAATTCCGAATATATGCGCCGGCCGGAATGAATATCTCTGCCAGAATGTCACCACCACCAGATCAAAAAATCCCCTGGTCAGCCGCCTCCAGTTATACTTGGTCTGGCCGCGATACCTCTCATGATGAGCTACCTTGTGCTCTCCCACCTTGAATCCCCGCCAAGTGAGAAGAGCGGGAATGTACCGATGCATCTCTCCATAAAGGTCCAGATCCCTGACGCTCTCCTTCCGGTATACGCGCAAGGTGCAACCCGAGTCGTGAATGCTCTCACCGGTCAGCTTTCTTCTCAAGCCGTTGGCAAATCGCGACAGGATCTTCTTGTGCAACTTATCTTGCCTCTGATAACGCCAGCCGCAAACCACATCCAGATCTAAATCGTTCAGCTTCTTTACCATATCAGGGATGTCCTGAGGATCATTCTGCAGATCGGCATCAAGAGTTGCTATAATCTCACCCTGCGCATAATCAAAGCCAGCATGAATCGCCGCCGTCTGCCCGAAGTTCCGTCGGAATTTCACTATTTTGATGTTTTCATTATTTTTTTTAATTTCCAGGAGCCTGGCATAAGATCCATCCGTAGATCCGTCATCGACGAACAGCACCTCATAGC
>JARKQP010000624.1 GCA_029974875.1 Mobilitalea sp. | reverse complement strand
CATGTAGATCTGTACCATGAAAAATCACCATGGTATGGACTTCGTGCCAAAATACGCACTTCCGCCGGACTGCGCCAATGTCTGAAAGCAGACATGTATAATATCTGCCGACATTACACCAGACCCGTTGTCTGCTCTACCTCTCTTAAGGCCAGGATTGTCCTCTGTAGCAACTCGTCTAATTCCCATCCGAGGAGCTCGGCGCCCCTGCTGATTACTTCCCTGGAGCAGCCTGCGGCAAACTTGGGTGTCTTATATTTCTTCTTCACTGAGCTAAGCTCCAAGTCCAAAGTACTTTTTGACGGCCTCATTATGGCTGCCGCTCCGATTAGGCCTGTTAATTCATCCACCGCATAAAGTATCTTCTCCATCTCATGCTCCGGCTTAATGTCGACGGTAATACCATATCCATGGCTGGCCGTAGCCCTGATGATCCTCTCATCAATCCCCCTGTCGCTCATAATTTCCTGGCTTTTTATACAATGCTCCTCCGGATACATTCCAAAGTCAAGGTCATGTAATAAGCCTACGATGCCCCAGAACTCCTCTTCCTCGCCATAGCCTAATTCCCTTGCAAAGTACTTCATGGCACCTTCCACGATCTGGGCATGCTTTAAATGGAATTCATCCTTATTATATTCCTTCAATAATTCCCAGGCTTCTTCTCTTGTTGGTACTGTTCCCATATATCAACTCTCCTTCCTTTTTGGAGGATTTGTCCTCTTTTTTAGAATATTTAGCTTTCTAATATCTTTAGAATACATTTTTCATATATACAGTCTTTCTTTACAAATAACCTTTACTCATGGTCTTTTCTTAGACCATTGGTTATTCATATACTTACGTCCATCCATATGTTAAGCTACTGAATGCCACTAATATCCTTAATCACCTCACCGGCAAGAATCAGCCCCGCTACGGATGGGACAAAGGAATTGCTTCCCGGAATCTGGCGCCTTGCGGTGCATTTCCTTTCGGCTCCCGGAGGGCAGATACAGCCAGTCTTGCAGCTGGCAGCCATATCCTCCAAGGGCTTTTTCGGAAGCTCCCTGGAATATACCACCTTTAATTTCTGGATCCCCCTAACCTTCAGTTCTCTTCGCATCACCTTAGCCAAGGGGCAAACGGAGGTCTTGTAGATATCCGTCACTTCAAATTTAGTCGGGTCTAATTTATTGCCTGCACCCATGCAGCTGATGATCGGCACATTCTTTTCCTTTGCCCTTAATACCATTTCAATCTTACCGGACACCGTGTCGATGGCATCCACGATATAATCATATTGGGAGAAATCAAACTGATCCGAGGTTTCCGGGGTATAGAAGCACTGGTAGGTGGTTACCTCTGCCTTTGGATTGATTTCCAGGATCCGGTCCTTCATCACGTCCACCTTATATTTGCCCACGGTTTTTCTTGTGGCGATCAGTTGGCGGTTTATATTGGTAAGGCAAACCTTGTCATCATCAATAATATCCAGCCTGCCAATCCCCGCCCTCGCAAGGGCTTCCACCGTATATCCGCCTACACCGCCGATTCCGAATACCGCTACCCTGGCATTCTGTAATTTCTCCATCCCTTCTTTCCCGAACATCATCTCGGTTCTTGAAAACTGGTTTAACATATGTCAGCTCCCTTACTATCATAATCATCTAAAAAATTATACTGCATCGTTTTATCATGGTATCCAATAATCGTAGTCAGGTTCACATCATGGACACTGCGGAAAATATTCATATCAATGCTGGGATTCGTCTGCCTGAATTTTTTAATCAGTACCTTCATCTCCTGGCGCTTGGAGCCGCCGCCCCCATTGTCACAGAGTGTACAGTTCTCTGTCAGACGGCAGGCGCATTGGATAAACTGCAGCTCGTGATGGTTCTTCCAGGCAATGATATCCGCCTCCTTCACCAGGTACATAGGCCGTATCAGCTGCATCCCCGGATGGTTGGTGCTGTGGAGCTTTGGCATCATTGTCTGTATCTGCCCGCCATAGAGCATCCCCAGGAGGATTGTCTCAATCACATCATCAAAATGATGCCCCAGGGCAATCTTATTGCAGCCCAGAGCCTGAGCCCTTTTATAGAGGTATCCCCTTCTCATCCTTGCGCATAAATAACAGGGCGATGCTTCCACACCTGCCACAACATCATAAATCTTTGTCTCAAAGATCGTAATCGGGATGTTTAGCAGCTTTGCATTATTAATAATCGTCTGCCGGTTAATCTCATTATAACCCGGATCCATGACCAAAAACACCAGCTCAAACTGCATCTTACCATGCCTCTGTACCTCCTGCATCAGCTTTGCCAGCAGCATGGAATCCTTGCCGCCTGAGATACAGACAGCAATCTTATCCCCTTCCGAGATCAATTTATAATCATTAACCCCATTAATAAATTTCTTCCATAGGGGCTTACGGTATTTTGTTATAATGCTTCTTTCTATTTCTTCGTAACGTTCCATCTCATTATACCACTTTCTTTTCTTTGTCGATTGTAAACTTCCCATTTTATAAATCCAATTGGTCTCCCGCTTCCAATATCTTAATTGTTCAAATTATAATCCAAGTATCATAGAACTTAGCCCTATACTGCCGGACAGGGCTGTGTATCCATGGAGCCATGTCAACATATGGATCCGGCTACGTCAGATGAATTAACCGGCCAGCCTCTTATAACACCGGTCAAAGGCTTCCAAAAAGCAATCCAGCTCCTCCTGTGAGGTCAGATGGCTCAAGCTGATCCGCCAGGAGCACATGGCATTCTTCTTATCCCTGGAAACGGCATAGACCGGCCTGGAAGGGGAATTCGGCACGGAGCAGGCTGACTTTACCGATACACAAATCCCTTCTTCCTCCAAGGCTTCCTGGAATAATCCACCTTTAACTCCCTGGACGCTGATATTTAAAATATACGGGACGGAATACTCCGTACTATTCATCCTAACCTTCTTGTACTGCAAAAGCTTCTTTTTCAAATATTCATTACCTTGACTTACCTTTGCAAGCCTCTCCTCCATATCCGCATAGGAAAGCTCCAAAGCTTTCAGGGCCGCTGCCACCAGACCGGTCACCGGCGTACCGCTGCGGTAGATCGTCGTACTTGTCCCACCATGGATCAAGGGCTGCAGAACCACCTGTTCTTTTTTAACCAGAATCCCGCTGCCATTCAGCCCGTAAAATTTATGGGGTGTAAAGGTAATGCAATCTGCCGCCCCGAAGGGCACCGGTATTTTTCCGACCGCCTGTGTGGCATCCGTATGGAAATAGCAGTTTGGGTAGTCCTGCAATATAGCGCTGATCT
>JARKQP010000603.1 GCA_029974875.1 Mobilitalea sp. | reverse complement strand
TACTGTTGCGCATTCTGCTGGAAAGCTGACCGCCGTCTTGCTCTCATTAATCCCCAGGTTATCCGCTATAAAAAAGCCAAAAAAGGAAATGGCTATAGTCTAATATTCCTCCATTGCAAATTACAGGCTAAGAATCTTCGTCAACCAATTATGGGCCAGCTCCGGCCATACTGCAATCCCTTGATCAGGCTGCCGCCCCGGTAATTTCTTCGTTCCCTGTATAAACAACTCTTTCACATCAGTACCTGCGGATATCTTCCCCATTCCATTAAACGGTGCCGGTAATTCCTGATTATTATCTACAAGGAATTGCAAGGTTTCAAAAAACTGCTGCATCGTGTATGATCCATCAAAATTGCCAGAAGCCCACTCCTCGTTCGCCAAAGACAATCCATGGGCTCCGTTCCCAAAGATGTGTAGCTCAAAAGCCACTCCCTTCTCCTTGCACGCATTTGCAAACAGATAACTATTTTCCACCGGCACATCCTTGTCTGTTGCCGTATGCCATAAAAAGGTAGGGGGTGTATCCGCCGTAACCTGTGCTTCCAGTGACATATACTCTAATTCTTCCTTCGTTGCATCCTTACCAAGCAAAGCAGTAAAGGAATTCCTGTGGGCATGCTCCCCTGAGCTTATCACCGGATAGGATAGAATCACCCCATCAGGGTGATTGCTGATTCCTGCATATTCTCCCTCTTCAACCAATTCCTTTGCATCAAAATGCACCGCTAGGCTGCCACAAAGATGGCCTCCTGCGGAGAAGCCGCAAATTGCCAGCTTATCTGGATGAATGTGAAATTGCTGTGCTCTTTTCCTTACAAATACCACTGCCCTGGACACATCCTTTAACGGCTGCAGCTTCAGAGGCTTATCCATCAACAGGTTCGTCGTATAGGTTACGACAAATGCATTGTAACCCTTCCGGTAGAATTCCTTTGCAACGATCTCCCCTTCTGTATTGGATACCACGCAATAACCGCCTCCAGGAACTACCAAAATAGCAGGGTATATCCTCTCGTCCCCGTCGTGGATATAGGTTACGATATTAGGGGTAAATTCACCTAAAACCGGGTAAGTATACTCTTCCTTTGTCCATAGGCTGTATTGCTCATTAATCATTTCAATATCCTCCTGTACCTC
>JARKQP010000601.1 GCA_029974875.1 Mobilitalea sp. | reverse complement strand
ATGCTAAGAAGATCGGTGTTGATATCGATAACCTATACATTTCACAGCCGGATAACGGTGAGAAGGCATTGGAGATTACGGAAACAATGGTCCGTTCCTGTGCGGTAGATATTATCATCGTGGAGTCTGTTGAGGCCTTATATCCAAAAGCAGAGATCGACGGGGAGATGGGAGATTCCCATGTGGGACTTCAGGCAAGGCTCATGTCCCAGGCCTTAAGAAAGCTGACTGCAGTTATCAGTAAGTCCAACTGTATTGTCGTATTTATCAACCAGCTCCGTGAAAAGGTCGGTGTCATGTTTGGTAATCCTGAGACCACTACAGGTGGACGGGCATTGAAATTCTATTCCTCAATCCGTCTGGACGTAAGAAGAATTGAGGCCTTAAAGCAGGGCGGTGAAGTGGTTGGTAACAGGACCAGGATCAAGGTAGTTAAGAATAAGATTGCACCTCCCTTCAAGGAAGCGGAATTTGACATTATGTTCGGCAAGGGTATCTCGAAGGAAGGGGATGTCCTGGATCTGGCAGCCGACAGCAATATCGTAATAAAGAGCGGTGCCTGGTATGCCTACAATGATGCAAAGATTGGCCAGGGCCGGGAGAATGCAAAGCAATATCTGATGGAAAACCCCAGCATATTCCTGGAGATTGAAGAGAAGGTCAGGGAAAAATACGGCCTCAACCAGGCAAAAGAACCGGCAGAAGCCGGGGAATAATTGAGATACTATGGTTATTACACGAATAGATGTATCCGATAAGAATAAGGTTAATATCTATTTGGATGGTGAATATGCATTTTTCCTGTCCCCCAAGGAAGTCCAGAGATTAAAATTGACGGAGGGGGGAGAGGTATCGGCTTCCCTTTATGAGGCAGTGCTGGAAGACATCATCCTACCCAGGGCTAAGCAAAAAGCCCTATCCATCTTAAAGTTTATGGACCGCACAGAGCTGGAGCTCAGGGACAGGTTATCTGCCGCAGGATATACCCAGGATATGGTTGACAGGGCAGTCCATTATGTAGCCGGCTACGGCTATCTGGATGATGGACGTCTGGCATCCGCCTATATCCGTGCCAGGAAGAATACAAAAAGTAAGCTGGTCATTAAAATGGAATTACTGAAAAAAGGTGTTGATTCCAAGATAATTGAGCTCGCGCTTTCTGAAGAGTACCCTGCAGATGACCAGGAGGATCCGGAGATCGCTGCCATCAAAAAAGCAGTTGCGAAGAAGGTTAAATCCCTTGAGGACATGAATTATGAGGCAAAACAGAAGTTAATTGCGTCTCTTTACCGGAAAGGCTTTGACATTAGTAAAATTAAGCAGGTGCTTAACCAGGAGTTATAATAAGCGGCCATTGGTCTGTAGCATGAAGCTGAAAGCTTTTTATGGTACCTTTTGTAATAGTAGTTTTTTGTAATAATTGAATAAAGGATTTTGTAGCAAGTGAACAAAGAGTTTTGTAATAAGCAGACAAAACCCCTTGTTCACTTGTCTTTTATGATTAAATTAATATAAAAATTTTAAACTAGTTGACATAATGTACCATTATAGATGAATTTATCCTTGCCTTTTGCTGTTAAATAATATACAATTAAAATTGGCAGAGAATTGATTAAGTTTACTACAAATGAAATAGTTACTGTTTCATTTGTCAAGAATTAAAAAAAATGGAGGGCTGAAAATGAGCAGTACGGCACAACTGTCAGCGAGAGAAAGAATTATTTCTTTGCTTGACGACAATAGCTTTGTAGAAGTCGGCGCTTTCGTTACCAAAAGAAGTACAGACTTTAATTTACAGCAGAAGGACACACCTGCTGACGGCGTTATCACGGGTTACGGTGTAATCGATGGCAATCTTGTCTATGTATACAGTCAGGATGCGGCCTCAATGGGCGGTTCCATCGGTGAAATGCATGCAAAAAAAATAACTAATATTTATGATTTGGCACTTAAGGTAGGTGCTCCTGTCATCGGTCTGATTGACTCTACCGGTCTTAGGCTACAGGAGGCAACTGATGCTTTAAACGGCTTTGGGGAGGTTTACTTAAAATCGACCCTGGCTTCCGGTGTGATACCTCAGATTACTGCAGTCTTTGGTAGCTGCGGAGGTGGTCTGGCGGTTTTGGCAGCTTTAAGTGATTTTTCTTTTATGGAGGGAAAGACAGCGAAATTATTCGTTAATTCTCCAAACGCTTTAACAGGTAACAGCAAGGAAAAATGTGATACGGCACAGGCAGCATTCCAAGGGAAAGCAGGTGCAGTAGATTATGTAGGCGGGGATGAAGCAGATGTACTTAATCAGATCCGCAATTTGGTTACAATTTTACCTTCCAATAATGAGGATGACGCTTCTTTTGATGAATGCACTGATGATTTAAACAGGCTTCTTCCTGGGCTGTCAGCAGAGGTAAATGATTCAAAAAGAGCTTTAATAGATATATCCGATAACAACTATTTCTTTGAAATCAAGGCTGATTATGCCAAAGAAATGGT
>JARKQP010000587.1 GCA_029974875.1 Mobilitalea sp. | reverse complement strand
CCTCAAAATCCTCAAGCGCTGTTAAAGGCATATTAAAATGCATGTAATTTAGCTTCTTGCCGCCTGGGATATTCGGCAGGTTTAAAGTAGCCTCTGCAATACTATCAATACCTCCAACGTGAGTAACCATTACCGCCGGCTCAATCAATCCCTTGGAAGCCAAATCGATAGCTTCAATCAGATCATCTGTATTTCCGCCAGTGGTTCCGATTAAATGAGTACTTGTGTAATGAACATTATATAGATTAATCTCCGCTTTAAACTGGTTATCTGTAGGACCTGCAAAGAAATTCATACAACCGTCAAAGGCTAATAAAGCATCTCCCATCTCAGCTACCTGGCGTATCGGTACATATACAAATACATCATCATAGCCCTTCCCTTCTGTAATAGCCATCAATTCCTCAAAAGGGTTTTCCATTGCCTGTGTGTTAACATAGATGAGCTCCACACCTTTTTCAGCAGCAAATTGCTCTGAAATAACCTCTCTCGCCCGTTCGATCCTGTCATCACTGATATCAGTAACCACCAGCCTCTTAGGCTTGTTATCAATACATAATCCATAGCTGACAGCTCCCAGTCCCATCGGCCCGCAACCACCCATAACCAAGAGGTTACCGCCATTTTTCACTCCCATTTCGTGATTATAGTTCTGTTTGTTGGTGTGATAATTCGCATGATAGCCGCCAATGATACAACTCATGGGTTCTCCAAGGGATGCTTCAAAATAGCTTTCACCGTCATAGTTTAACAGACACCCCAATTCCATTACTTCCTGAGGAATAATACAGTAGGTAGCCGCACCGCCGAAGAATTCATAGGAATATCCGGGGGATGCCAGACTGCCCTTATAGTTAAGCGCCGGCTGTAACGCAAATTTCTGACCGGCCTTGAACTGATCTGCCCATTTGGAGCCCACCTTTACAATATCACCTGCAAACTCATGTCCAATGATAATTGGATTTGTATCTATGTTTTGCGGAGCACGCTTATGTTTTTTACCCTGCTTTACCAGCTTGTGGGTTGACATACAGATGCTGTCGCTAATTACTTTAACAAGGATCTCATCCTCTTTGATTTCCGGTAATTCGAATTCCTCTAATCTTAAATCATCCATTCCATACATTCTGACTGCTTTTGTTTTCATTAATATTCATTCCTTTCAAAATGGGAGTCAAATTCATTCTACAATTGTAGTACACCAAGTGCATAGCGTACCCTGAATGTGAACTTGAAGCCACATATTATATTACTACTATTATTAAATTCCTTACTCTAATATTTAAAAGTGTTATTGCAGCGAAATCACTTCTACCCTTTTTAACAATTCATCCACCAGCTCCCTCTTCGGAGGTTTTGTTCCCTGGGTTGTTACTGCACCAGCGGAGGCTGCTACTCCCAGCTGCCCGCATTCTTCAAGAGAAAGCCCCTTATTTAAGCCGTAGGAAATAGCTGCTACCATGGCATCCCCTGCCCCAACGGTGGAATGTGCCTCTACCTTTAGCCCCGGACAACGCAGAACCTGTTCCTTAGTTAAGAACAACGCCCCCATCTGTCCCAGAGAAATAGCAA
>JARKQP010000581.1 GCA_029974875.1 Mobilitalea sp. | reverse complement strand
ATATCCACGGGAAGCCTGCTGGTTGCATTTATTGTGATACTGGCAATATCCATTGTTTTAGCAGTTTTAAAGGGGCTGGTTGCAGCATATATCAAGGTTCCATATTTCATATTCACGATTGTGCTGGCATCCGTATTTTCCTCCATTGTATTAGTAATATTGGGGAATGAAAGCTCCATCTTTTTAAAGAATGCGGTGAAGGAGATCCCCTCCTTTAATTTCACACAGATGTCCATTATTAATACGGTGACCTTATTCGGCTTTTTTATCTTCGGCCTTATCCTGTTTAACTATACAACCTTGGGCATTAAGGTGAAAATGCTGGGCGGTAACCCCAGAGCTGCGCTGCAAAGCGGTATCGATACGAAGAAGACTACCATGAAGCTGTTTCTGGTATCAGCTCTTGGAGTAGCGCTTGCAGCCTTCATTATATTGATCCGGACCAGAAGCGTGGGCGGCACTACAGCCGGCACCATGGGAAATGATGTTATGGTTGCCCTGGTAGTGGGAGGAATGCCCCTATCCGGCGGTCCCCGTTCTAAAATCAGCCCAGGTATTGTGGGGGCAGCTACGGTTACCATATTAAACAGTGGTCTTGCCATTATGGGGCTGACTACAGGTGAGATCCAGATTTGCAGGGGTCTTGTATTTATAGCGGTTGTCCTGGTATCCAGTTTAAGCTATCGCGGAAAACTGTTGCCTAGATAATAGAAACATACAGGCTTTCCCATCCTGGGATGATGGTCAGGAACCGGGGAGCGTGGGTACAAAAAAATTTAAGGAGGATAAAGTATTATGAAAAAGAAATTGATCGCAATGCTGGTATGCATTGGGCTGGTGGCTTCTCTGTTTACCGGCTGTAAAGCTTCTTCCAATGGGGGACAATCAGGAAACACGGAACCAACAAAAGGCGCTTCACAGGAGGCGGCAGACCCAACAGATAAGGCACAGGAAGAGGCACCTGCGATTGCCCTTGACGGCACCTGGCCTGCAGAAGAGGTTAAAATTGCTGTAGAATGCTTTGATACAACAGATGAGCAGTTCCTGGCACTTCAGTCCTATTTTGAGTATCTTTCAGAGTACTATAACATTTCCTTTATTTATTCAGAAAGCATCGCTTCTGCAGAGGATGAATTAAGCTTTATTGATTCCAGTGCAGCTGCCGGCTGCAAGGCCTTGATTGCGTACTATAACGTATCCAAGGAAGAAGCGGTAAAGGCATGTATTGAAAATGGTATGTATTATTGGAGTGCAGACGTAGGTCTTGCGGAAGCCTTCAAGGATAATGAATACTATCTTGGTGGATATTCCTTCGTGAAGGAAGGGGATGACAGCGGCCATAACGGTGATTATTTAGGTGGCTACCAGATGGGTTACTCCCTGGCAAATCAGGGTGCAAAGCACATCCTATACTGTAACGGCGGTGTAAGCCTTGGTATTCCGATGTTCATCGACAGACAGCAGGGCTTCTTTGACGGTGTAGCAGCAGCCCAGGCAGAAGGCAGCGAAGCAGTATTTGACCAGAAGGCGGATGTTATCGAGGGATGGCCCGGAACAGATGCTTTT
>JARKQP010000575.1 GCA_029974875.1 Mobilitalea sp. | reverse complement strand
AGCCGTATCTGATAAGGGAACCTTGATTTTTTTACCTGTCACATCTGCCTTTATCTGTGTCCAAAGCCTTGAATTGGCAGCGCCTCCCATTGCATGAAGTTCATTGACATAGGCTCCCGCATTTTCGGCAACCTCCAGATTATGGCGCAGTGAATAAGCCACACCTTCCAGGCTTGCCCTTACAAAATGTCCTTTTGTCTTGGCATAATCCAGACCGTAATATACACCTTTAGCTTTCCTGTTCCATATGGGTGTGCGTTCTCCGGACATATAAGGCAGGAAAACAACACCGTCTGAGCCCGGATTTACGGCTGCCGCTGCTTCATCCAGCAGCTTAAAGGAATTGCCGAGGCTTCGTTCTTCACCGCCAAACTCTTGCTCAAACCATTTCATCACACCTCCGCCGCCGACAGTTCCCCCCTGAATGAGCCACTTATCCGGCACAACATGAAAGCTTAGAATCAGCCTGGCATCAGCGGAATACTTGTCCAGACATATGCTCATTCCGCCTGCCTGGCCGCCCTGCTCCTGGGTTTGACCATTACCTATCACACCTGCTCCCAGGGTGCCGCAAGCTGCATCCAGCCCACCGGCAATTACGGGAGTGCCTTCCATCAGCCCGGTAATTTTGGCAGCTTGTGAGGTTACTTTTCCAATCACATGATGGCAGGGATAGATTTCAGGCAAAAAGCCGGGATTTATCCCCATTTCTTTGCATAACTCCCTGTTCCATACGCCTTGACGCATATCAAAGCACTGATAGCCGTATGCCTGGCAGACATCCTGTGTTATTTCACCGGTAAGCTTAAAGCCTATATAGCTGTTTGATATCAATATCTTTGAAATCTTTTCATAAACCTCAGGCATGTGACGCTTATACCACAGTATTTTGGGCAAGGTATACGCCGGCTGCATAGGATTGCCGCATACCTCAAATATTTTATCCTCTCCCATTCCAGCCTTAAGCTCTTCCGCCATATCGGCAGCCCTGGTATCCATCCAGATAGGAGTATTGCATAAAACCCCTCCCGACTTATCCAGAGCAATGGCAGACCATCCCTGGCCGTCGGTACCTATACCGGCAATATCGGAAGGTAACACCTTACCTCCTTCCCATATCCTGCGGATGCATCTGCAAATCGCATCCCACCAGTGGTCAGGATTTTGCTCCGCCCAACCTTCATGAGGATAATAAACCTTATACGCACCGTTTTCCGAACATATCACCTGGCCTTCGGCATCAAAAACGGCAACCTTGCAAGCAGATGTACCTATATCAATACCAAGCAAATATTTTGCCATATGCATAACCCTCCATGGATACTAATTTCCCCTGAATGCATCTTTCCGATGTTTGTATAATTAAGTTAGTAATAAAACTTAATATACATTAAAGTAGACATAATTAAACACTTAATATTAGGCTTTACTCAAAAATCTACCATAGTTGGCTTGAACCTTGAAAATTTATATAATATTCTTGCAGGATAGGAAT
>JARKQP010000574.1 GCA_029974875.1 Mobilitalea sp. | reverse complement strand
AAGTACGATGGAGGATTTTCACATACATTATGAAAGAGTATACAAAAAGCTTTAGGAAAATAATCCCCCATTTAAGAAGCGTGGTGCTGGAAGCGGTAGAGCTTTGTCCGCTCAGGGGTGAAAAAATCTGGATACCGGGCGCGGAAGAAGCGGTAGAGGTTTATTTTCATAGGGCAGCATTGGCTCCTGCAGCCGTACTTTTTGAATTACATGGAGGAGGCTTTGTTCTTGGCCATGCAGCAAAGAATGACGCTTTACGTGAATTAATTAAAGCTGAGCTGAATATACACGTTGTTGGAATAAATTACAGGAAAGCCCCGGAACACCCATATCCTGCAGCAATCGAAGATGTATTGGCGGTTATGGGGTATTTCGCGGCTCATGCAAAAGAGTATGGGATGGATGCGGGCAGCTTTGCCCTGATGGGATATAGTGCCGGAGCGAATCTTGCGACTGTGGCCTGCATGAAATCCAAGGAAGAAACAGCCTATAAAATTGCATGCCAGATACTGCATTACCCTTATCTGGATGCGGTAACAGAGCCGGACAATAAGGATAAATATCCGGCGGATATCCCCTGTGAGGTAATCGACGCTTTTAATGACCTGTATTGCAGGGAGGAGGAGCGCGGGTTCCCCTGGATATCCCCGGTAACAGCACCGGGGCAGCTGCTTGCCGGTATGCCTCCGGCAGTGGTTTTAACTGCGAAGGAGGATGCCTTAAGCAAGGAAGGGCTCCTTTATGCGGATATGCTAAGGGAGGCCGGGGTAGAGGTGGTGGCCCAGGAGATTGAGTATGCCCACCATGGCTATATTGAGGACTACTATAACAAGGCCTGGTATGAAACCATTCCTGAGGATACAAAGGCCTCCTTCCGGGAGAATTTTGGCGATGCGGCAGAGGGGGCAATCCATATCACTCTGGAGCAATTAAGGAAATATTTAAAATTAAGAGCTTAGCTGATGCAGGAGGAAGAAATGAGCAATGATTTATTTGTAAGGTTAGAGGAGCAGGCAAGACAAAATCCCCAGAGGATCGCATTCCCGGAGACGGATAATGAGATGATCCTCCGGGCAGCCAGGGAAGTTGCCGATAGGAAG
>JARKQP010000571.1 GCA_029974875.1 Mobilitalea sp. | reverse complement strand
TACTGCTTTAATGATATAAAGGAAAAAATTGTGTATAAGGACAGTAGGCCCCTTATACTTCTCGTACCTGAGGACCTTTCATTTCAAGCTGAGAGAAGATTGCTTGGCATTGTTGGGGAAAAAGGGATAATGAGGACAGATGTACTGAGCTTCAAGAGGATGGCCTACAGGGTCTTTAGTGAAGTAGGAGGTCTTACAAGAAGGCATATGAATGCTGCCGGAAGGTCCATGCTAATATACAAGACTATGGAGAGGCTCCAGGAAGATCTTAGAATATTCAAAAAGGCAGTCAGGCAGCAGGGATTTGTAGATACCATGTCCCAAATAATAACAGAGCTTAAGATATATAATATAAGCCCCGGTGTCCTCCATGGCGCAGCAGACAGGATAGCAGGAAGCGACCTGCTAAAGGATAAGTTAAATGATATATACCTTGTATACTCGGAGTTTGAGAAAGCCCTTCATGAGAAGTACATAGACAGCGAGGATGATCTTGCAATACTTGCCGGCAAGATGGATATATACAGGGGATTTGACGGTTCGGAAGTGTGGGTTGATGGTTTTTCCATGTTCACACCCTTGCAGTATAAGATACTGGAGAAACTTTTAAGGAAAGCCCGCAGGGTAACAGTCACTCTATCTATGGATTACAGCAAGCAGGCGGGGAAAGAAGTTGAGGATGTATTCTCGCCCATAAGAAGGATGGAGGAGAAGATTCTAAAGCTTGCAGAGGAGAGCAATATATCTATAGAGGAACCTTTGGTTATGGATAAAGAAGTGCCCTATAAGTTCAGGGACAATCCCGAGATGTTGCATATTGAGAGAAACTTTTATGAGTTTCCTTACAGCAGGTATGATGGCGATTTAAAATACATAAGTCTTTTTAAGGCTGTAAATAAATATACCGAGGTTGAAGAGGCGGCCAGGGATATAGTCAGGCTGTGCAGGGAAGAAAATCTTAGATATGGCGAAGTTTCTGTAGTGACAAAGGACGTGGATGGTTATGAGAAGCTATTAGGGGC
>JARKQP010000556.1 GCA_029974875.1 Mobilitalea sp. | reverse complement strand
ATATCCCTCCAGCGAGGATTTGATGTACCTTAAGAATAAGTCAGCTCTCAATTATAAAAAGCATCACGTAAACATCAGCTCTGAATTTCAAATAAATACTGATATTCTACCCCATGAGGTTAAGCTATACGAGATCAGCTTCATACCCACTTAAACACCTTGGAAAAGCTGCAGCTGTTGCATTATCTGCAACAGCTGCAATCACAAAAGCTCCTGTACAAAAGCTCCTATACGCTTTTACCTATTGATAAAGTCTTCAAACTTCCTAAACCTCTCCAGCTCCTTCTCCAGCCTTTCCTTATTGGCCCTAATTTTAGGACCGCAGATGGAACCGAAGGACTGGATTTCTATGGTATGCTCACGCAGGCCTGCAAAGGTACCCCTGGCACGTGCCTGCTGCTCCTTTGAGAAGTCTACCTTCAGCTGCTCCCCTTCTACGGAAAGCTTGCCTTCAATACCGCAGATCGGGCATTCCACTGTGGTTGTTCCGTTCATCATAAGCAGGTTCTGGTGACAGACCGGACAGGTTCCTTCTGGACCAAACCATTCGATATCCTTATCTTCCTTTCCATAGGCCGCGGCCGTCTGGCGTCCCATCTCATAGGTGTTGGCGATCAGTTCATCATCCAGTAAAGGATTACCCGTCGTTCCCATGTGGTGGGCATCATAATTGCCGATAACCTTCATCATTGCTGGAAATCCGAATAAATGCATGGTCGCATTTCCCATGGATACCCAGTTCAGCGTGCTGGCACCGCCAACAGATATGTAAGAAACATAACGTTTTTTCAACCGTTCCTGAGGGAAAGCATCCGGATCCCCAGGAGCCTCTCCGGCGCGTATCTTATCTAACACCCAATTAATTGCGGATACATCGTGGCGGCAGGAAAACCTGTCTACCAGATTCTTAAACTGTCCCACCGGCTGGAGAACATATACCGGCGCTCCCACTATGATACAATCCGCTTCACGGATTGCATTTTCTACCATCTGCATATCATCCTTGACGATACAGTCATTGTCCCCGCCCCTCTCCAGGCTGGTGGAACAGGCTCCACACCCGGTACAGCGGTCAATAGTCAGCCTATTCGTATTAATAAAACGGATCTCCGCCTCCGGAGCTGCTTCCCTCGCACCAAATAATGCGTTTTTAACGAGAACATCCGTATTTCCCATCTTTTTCCCAAAGGATAAGCCTAGAATCTTCATGGATTAAAATCTCCATTTCTGCGTTTATATTTTTGAATAATCCACCCGCTTTTTCCAGGCGCCTTACTCCTTCACACCCCCGAGGGCAATTCCTTTTAAAAAAAACCTCTGGAAGAAGGGATACAGAACCAATACGGGCAGTACGCCGATTACGGCCATCGCCATTCGGATACTGGTTCCCGGCAGCTTCATCGTTGTCGTTACGTCTCCCATGGAAGCCAGGGCGGTGATATTCACCATGATATTATTTAACAATACCTGCAAGCTATATAGCTTCTTATCCGTAATGTAATACAATCCATTTACCCAGTCATTCCAAAAGCCCAGACCGGACATCAGTCCTACCGTCGCCATGATCGGCAGGGACAGCGGTACAATGATCTTCCTGTAGATGAAGAACTCTCCCGCCCCGTCAATCTTTGCCGCCTCGATCAGCGCCGGATGGATATTGTTGGTGAAGTTATTCTTATACAGGATGATAAAGAATCCATTTAACACGAGGTTCGGGAAAATCAATGCCCAAATTGTATTCTTAATCCCGAAAATATTGGTCCACATCATATAGGAGGGTACGATTCCG
>JARKQP010000540.1 GCA_029974875.1 Mobilitalea sp. | reverse complement strand
CTTCATGGCTTAATGAGCTGCAGCTAAGAAAAACAGCTATACTTAATAGATTCTTAATTAAGTAATCTAAATACTAGGGTAAGCCATCAAGGGTGAAAGGTAGCGATTGGGCAGGCCGAGAGGTAGGGCTCTTTAGCAGAGCGCCGGTACGAAATCATCCAAATCAGAGGGAATCCTGATGCCGGCGACAAAGCTTGTGTGCAAAGGAGATTAATTTGTTGTATAAATAGACATCCCTTTGGTCAAAAAATTCCTCTGTAAAGCGACTCAAGGGAAACCACTCAACACCGCTGTTTTCATCGGAACAAATCCGCACCGGGCAATTTTCATCTGCGGTAAGAAGATAGGCAACGGACAGATGCAGATGGGCGTTCACATAGCTTGATTTCCGGATATGGCCAAATACAGGAAGAATGTCAAGAGAAGCGATTCCTTCGGTTAACGGAAAGATGTCCTTAACCCCTGTCTCTTCGGTTGCTTCCCTTAAAGCCACATGAAGAAGATCCTCCTCTCCATCTGCATGTCCCCCAGTCCAGGACCAGACATTCCTGATATTATGATGTACCAGCAATACCTTATCCAGAGAAGGATTCATAATAAAGCCGGAGCTTGTGATATGTGCAATTTCATTATCACGGAGTAAAGCTTGGGCTCCGTAATCCCTTATGAAGTTCAGGATAACCTTTTTATCCTGCTCTTCCTGCCCATTCGCAGGGTGATAGGCCTCAATTGCTTTTGTAAATTCCATTCTGGTTCTCCTCGTTTAATTTGTAATTTGAAACTGTATTGTAATGAAATATTATAATGGAATTTTCATACAATTGGTGCAAATTCCTTCGCTACATGCTGTAACATGCGCCCAGGGGTACATGTCAATTTCACTCAGAAGCCCGCACCAAATGCATGAAGAGGAATGTATCTTACAAATTTTTATATACTAACACCCTTCACATATGTTATCAGAGGTTTGATCAAGGCTTTATCTGAGCGATCATTCGACTTCATAAGAGCATTCATCATGCCGGTTTCTTCCTCCGTCCTATCCTTCTTTTTTTGAAGTGATTTGCACATGCCCTTCAAAATAGTTTTCGAAAGGAATCCCATATTTTCGTAATTGATCCCGCTTTCAAAATAGTAAAAGGGGATGCTTTTTTGTTCCTGCTGCGACAGATTATTATCCCGTATGCTGTCAATGATCTTGGAAGCGTTCCTGTCCGTTGCCCCTGTTGCGAATAAAATAAGCTTCTTGCCGGAGATATGGGGACTTTTCTTTAGTTTTCCGAAACCGGCAATCCTGCCAGCCGTGATACCTCCACCATAAATTATTACATCATAATCACTGATTTTCTTTGATACATCTTCATAGTCCGCAAGATCGCAGGACAGCTCCTCGGCGATCCACTGGGCATATTTCTTTGTAAATCCGGTACTGCTTTGATATATGACAATTGTCTTCATTATTACACCCGTGCCTTTCACTTTTTGATGACCTATTCCAGAAGCGAATACATTCGCTTTGTGAATAGGCCTTAATAAATAGTTTGAAAGTGACTTTCTTTCAAACTTCACGACATGCTGCCGTAGGCAGCACAAACATAAGTGAGAAGAACGCTGCTCTTGCGTTCTTCCAGTGTGAAGCATAGAAGTTGTTAGGCACCGTCTTTTGGTGCCTTAGAACTTCTCTTCACACTT
>JARKQP010000538.1 GCA_029974875.1 Mobilitalea sp. | reverse complement strand
CAGTAATCCGGCGGCACAGAGTAATGAGAAAATCATCCGCACCTTCTACATGGATGTTGAAACCCAGGAATTTGATACCCTGATTACAAAGCTGAGCTCAGAAAATAACCGGCTGGGCGGCTATGTAGAAAACTCTGAAATCAGTGGCAGAAGCTATTCCTATTCCTACACAACCCGATATGGAAATATGGTTGCCCGTATCCCGAGTGATAAGGTTGACGGATTTATAAATACTGTTGATAAAAATGCAAATGTAGTGAATAAGCAGGAAGCTACAGAGAACGTTTCCTTGCAGTATATAGAGACGGAAAGCAGGATAGAAACCTTAAAGATAGAGCAGGAACGGCTTTATGCATTGCTGGAGAAGGAAGACACCCTGGACGGTATCATTGTTTTGGAAAGCAGGCTGAGTGAAATACGCTTTGAGCTGCAAAGGTATGGATCCCAGTTAAGGTATTATGATAACAAGGTAGCATACAGTACGGTTACACTGAGTATCCAGGAGGTGGCAAAGCTTACCCAGGTGTCGGAGCAGAAGGAGACCGTTGGAACAAGGATTAAGAACGGCCTTAGTGATACTCTGTATAACCTGAAGGAGGGCTTCCAGAACTTCCTTGTGTGGTTTATAGTTAATCTTCCTTACCTGTTGATCTGGGTTGTAATCATTGTAATTATTGTAATTATCGCCCGGAGGAGCATGAAGAAATATAAGGCTAGGAGGAATACGGCACCAACACCTATCATAATAAACAATGATCAGTCCGGTTCGGATGATCCTGATGGGCAGTAATAAGGGGTGCACCGGCATGAGCTGTATTAGCGTTGTATGACGATAAAAGTGAAAAAAATAGGGATAAGAATAAATAAGCATATAAATAGAGGAATAAGCGGTATAGGTATGAATTAGTAAACAGGGGTTGAGTGGGTAAAACTGACAGGAAAGGTTTTATTTCATTTAACCCTTGCTCTCTATAAGATAAAAACGGATTATATAAGTCTATTTTGCAGGCTTCTATAATCCGTTTTTATAAAAAGTGTTATTTCTAAAGTAGATAAGACAAATTTATATAGTAAAGTACTCGTTTCTATTAACTTGTATCAGAGGAGAAAGGTAATCCATCATTTTTTGGGTTACATCGTGTCCAGATTCAGCGATCCAATCGAGGGGAACCGCTTTTTCCTTGTTTGCAACCTGGCTGACAGGTACGCTGGAAAATACAATTTCATACGGATTATCTTGCTTTCTGTTAATCACTGCCATGGTTCCGGATTGTTTTGCCAGTGCGCATTGCACAGCTTTTGCTCCTAGTAATTTTGCTTCCTCCAGGTCAATTTGGCTGGTAAGATGGGAAGCACAGCGTTGCATTAGATTTAATTCAATGGACCGCACCTTACATCCAATTTCATCACGAATCAGATGTTCGAGTACTTTTCCCGTACCTGAAATATCTTTATGGCCAAAAACATCGTCCATATTTCCAGATATGGCTTCAGAAATATAATTCCCCCCATAATCTTTTAACCCTTCGCTTACGACAACCATGATATTCCTATTCTCATGGCTTTTATTCTTTATGTTTTCTATAAACTTTTCTTTAGAGAAGGGAACCTCGCACAAATAGATAAAATCAGGGCCGCGTCCTCCCTTTTGGCGTGCTAAAGCGGCTGATGCAGTGAGCCAACCGGCATTCCTGCCCATGATTTCGACAATTGTTACCCCGAAGGAACGGTAGACAGCTACATCCCGTTCCAATTCCGAAATAGTAGTGGCAATATAAGTAGCCGCTGATGCAAAACCAGGACAATGGTCAATTTCAACCAGATCATTATCAATTGTCTTAGGGGTACCGATGATCTGGATTTCATATATCCTATTTTTCTTGCAGTAGGAGGATAATTTATCCACAGTATCCATCGAATCATTGCCGCCGATATAAATAAAATACTTAATCTCAAATTTACGGAAGATTTCAATAAGGCGTTCGTATTGGGCGGTGTCCCCGGCTGGATCATTAAGCTTAAAGCGGCAGGAGCCAAGTGCGGATGAGGGGGTATGGGATAGGTGCTCCAGGTCAGTGGTATTTCTAACCGCGCTGCGCAGATCAATAATCCGTTCCTGTAAAATCCCTTCGATTCCATTTTGACCGCCAAGTATCCTGTCAATATGCCCGTCAATCATACACTGGGAGATTACACCAGCCAGTGTGGCGTTAATTGCGGCCGTCGGCCCTCCGGATTGGGCTACTAATAAATTGTTCATAAGTAAATCCTCCTGTTAGATATTGTATCGATGCTACAGTACATTGGTACTGAGCAAATAGGGTAAGATGTCATTAACAACATAAATAACGGGTAGGATGATATCGATTTTAACAGAAAAAAAGCCATGAAGCAAGTGTTAGATCCATTATAAAAGAAGATTATGGGGGCTTTTTCATATGTGCTCCGTTTTTGTTGCTATTTGCGGATATGTATATATTTAACAAGAGTAATTATTGATTATCACCAAATAGTAGCTGGAAGTAAGTGGAATATTAATGCATTTACTAAATAATTAGCCTATAGGTTCTGTGGTTTTTGTAAAACCGTTAATTTAAACATCTAAGGATTCAAATTATGGATTGACAAATTAGCAGACTAAACATATAATGATATCAAGATGTCATAACATCATAATATGAAGGAGGATATATATGAAACGAAAATTTTTGGCATTACTATCTATGGTTTCAATTATGGCGGGAGTGGTAGGATGCAGTTCAAATCCAGCTCCGGCGACGGATCCGGCAAGCGTCAGCGAAAGCGGACAAGGCAGCGAAGAGGGTAACTCAGGGGACAGCGGCAGCAAGTATAAGATTGGAATGGTTACATATCAGATGTCCCAGGAGTGGTACCAGAATATTTTAGCTGGTGCAAAAGAAGAGGCTGAAAAAGCGGGCGTAGAATTCCTGACTGCTGATGGTCAGAATGATGCAAGCAAGCAGGTTGAGGCAGTGGAGAATATGATCGTGCAGGGTATTGATGCGCTGATTTTATCACCGGTTGATGTTAAGGCATTGGCTCCGGTCGTCGCACAGGCAAAGGAAAAAGGCATTAAAGTTATCTGTGAATCCAACATGGTGGAAGGAGCAGATGTAAAAGTTGGTATCTCTGACAGGGAAGCTGGCACAACAGCCGGTGTCTGGTTTGCAGAATATGCAAAAGAAAATAATATTGAACCGAAAATATTACTATTAGGATATGAATCACTTGCAAATTGTAAAAACCGTTCAGAAGGCTTTAAAGAAGGAATGGCAGAATCGGGAATTAACTTTGAGGTTAAAACCGAAGTGGATGGTGGATTCCGTGAGAAATCCATGAATGCAGCCATTGATGCATTTACCGCAAATCCTGATATTAACATGGTGTTTGGAATCAATGATGATTCAACGCTGGGAGCCATTTCGGCAATCAAACAGCTGGGTCTTGAAAAGAATGGCATTTCTACTATGCTGTTTGGTGCAGAGGGTGCTGCAGGCAGAGACGCGCTGAAGAATGATGAATTAGTAACTGCAGCGCTTTGCCAGTTCCCGGAATACATCGGAAGCACTACAATTCAGGCAGCCATGGATGCGCTTAACGGCAAGGCACAGGAAGAATACCTGTCTCCGACGGTAGTCGTGGAGAAGAAGGATTTTGATACCTACTTTAAGGAAGAGAACGGGGTATACTCTTTGAACCTGGATGCTGTTAAGAAGTTAGTAAAGGAATAAAAGAGGTGCTCAGATGGATAAGACGAAAAATGGAATACTAAAAACAATTTTATCTTATGAACAAAATGCATTGCTGCTTTCTTTAATTATATTATGCATTATCTCAGCATTTTTGTCGCCAGTATTCCTTACGGGGATGAATCTGATGAATGTCCTTCGTGCCGCTTCCTTAATAGCCATTTCCGCTATGGGAATGATGTTAATCCTGGTGCTTGGAGAGATTGACTTAAGTGTTGGTTCGGTTCAGGCAATTGTTGGTATTGTCAGTGTGCTTGTATTGAATAAAACCAATAATATAGTGCTTTCTTTAGGTGCTGCGCTTCTTTTGGGCTGCGGTATCGGACTTATTAACGGTCTGCTTGTAACCAGGGGAGAAATCAATTCAATGATTGCTACGTTAGGTACGATGGCTGTATTTCGTGGATTGTCTTATATTGTTAGTAATGGCATTTCTATTCAAGCAAGATCAACTGCTTTTTCGATCCTGGGAACCGGTTATATTGGACCAGTTCCCATACCGCTGGTAATTGCTATCATTATATTTATCGCCTTGGCATATGTCATGAAGTACATGGAGTTTGGTAGAAATATCTTTGCAATTGGCGGAAATAAATCAGCTGCAAAGCTGTGTGGCATTCCGGTAACAAAGATCCAACTAAAGGCTTTCCTTATCTGTGGTGTATTGACGGCTTTCTCCGGGTTTATATTGGCCTCAAGGCTTTCCTCCGGTCAGCCGAATGCAGGAACTGGATTTGAATTCCAGGTAATTTCTGCCGTGGTGCTTGGTGGGGTCAGCTTGAATGGCGGTAAAGGGAATATCGTTGGTGTTATTATAGGCGTACTGATTTTGAGTGTACTTTCTAATATCTTAACGCTTTGCAATGTATCTTCCTTCTATCAGGAAGTTGCCCGGGGCATTGTAATCCTATTGGCAGTTTATATGGATTCCAGAAATAAGAAAGTAAGTGAGCATAAGACTTTGCTTGCCCAGAAAAAAGCATAGGCAAGGGGGAGGCTGAATGGAAAAACAACAACCAGTTTTAAGATTGGAAAATATACACAAAAGGTTTCCTGGCGTATATGCTCTTAACAATGTATCCTTGGATATTTACAGCGGTGAGGTTCATGCACTGATGGGTGAGAACGGGGCAGGAAAATCGACTTTGATAAAGGTGATTTCCGGTGTCTACCAACCGGAGGAGGGTAAACTTTTTTTTGAAGGCAAGCCTTTTCAGGTGTTAAATCCGATCGATGCAATCGCTAAAAATATTAGTGTCATCTACCAGGAGCTGAATTTGGTTCCAAGCTTATCCATTGCAGAAAATATTTTTTTGGGAAATTATCCAAAAACAAAGCATAACCGGATTGATTATCCAAAGCTTTATGCGGATGCAGAGGCAGTGCTCCAGGAGCTTCAGCTAAACCTGGATGTAAAAACCCAGGTAGGATACCTTCCAATTGCTAAGCAGCAGTTAGTTGAAATCGCGAAATCGATTTCCAAACACCCGAAGGTTATCATCATGGATGAACCAACCTCTGCACTTAGTACGGCTGAGATTGACAATCTTTTCAAAATTGTGGACCGGCTAAGGAAAAGAGGAACAGCCATCATTTATGTATCTCATAAGCTGGATGAAATATTTGCGATAACGGATAAGATTAGTGTATTGAGGGATGGAGCTTATATTGGGACGGAGAACACAAAAGAGGTTACAGAGGAAAAGCTGGTGTCCATGATGGTAGGACGCAGCCTCGAGGATCTTTTCGTGAAGGAGGAAGTTGAAATAAAGGGTACGGTATTGGAGGTAAAGAACTTAACCACCAACCATATTACAGATGTTTCCTTCTATGCAAGAAAGGGCGAAGTAGTCGGATTCTCTGGCTTAATGGGAGCCGGAAGGACGGAGCTGTGCAGGGCGCTATTTGGCCTTGATAAGGTTAGCAGTGGCGAAATTGTCATAGACGGTAAAGCGTTAACTAAAATTACTCCGTTAGAGGCAGTAAATCTCGGGATTGGCATGGTACCGGAAAGCAGGAAGGATGATGGGATTTTTCCGAATCTGGATGTGGGAAAAAACATGACAATGGCGACCCTGAAGAGATTAAAATCCGGTCTGGCCCTCAACTTAAAATACGAGCAGCAGGCAGTGCAGGAGAAGATTAAAGAGATAAGAATTAAAACTCCTTCCATGAACCAATACATTATTAACCTAAGCGGCGGTAACCAGCAGAAAGTTATTTTAGCCCGGTGGCTTTTACAAAATAATTTAAAGATTTTGCTGATCGATGAACCTACGAGGGGGATTGATATTGGTGCTAAGTCAGAGATTTATACGGTTTTGAATGATTTGGCAAAGGAAGGGTTATGCATCGTTGTAGTTTCATCGGAAATGTCCGAACTAATCAGCCTTTCTGACCGGGTATATGTTATGAAGGACGGTAGGATAACCGGACATTTTTCGAAAGAGGAAATCACACAGGAGAAGCTATTAATGGCTGCAACTTAATACTTCTTGATGGGTATAATTCTTTCTGTTATAATTGCTAAAAAGACAAATGTAGGAGGAATTATGCTAAATTGGCCAAACTCAATCAATAAAAAATCACATTTGCCCTTATATTTTCAAATCGAGGAGGTCATCAGAGGTCAAATTGACAAAGGGATACTGAAACCGGGAGAGATGATTCCTACGGAGAATGAATTGGGCACGTATTTTGAAGTGAGCCGGATTACCGTACGGCAGGCAATTGCTAATCTGGTAAATGAAAACTTGCTTTATAAGAAAAAAGGTGTCGGGACTTTTGTTGCTAAGCCTAAAATAAATTTACAATATA
The DNA here is from genome assembly GCA_029974875.1 of Mobilitalea sp. Next base: position 10,544 of record JARKQP010000538.1, on the reverse strand, counting down.
TCAAAAGCTTTGATAGCTTTCATGCCCAGATGGAAGGGGTGGGTATGATACCAAGTACAAAAGTGATTAAGCTTGGCATCGTGCAGGTATCCCCCGACATCAAAAAAATGCTTCGTATCGATGAATCCGCGCAAGTAATCGAGTTGGTCCGCGTTCGCTATGTCAATGAGGAACCCTCTGCATATGTGAAGTCCTATCTTCCCCATTCTTTGTGTGAATTTATTTTATCGGAGGATCTTGAGAAAAAATCATTATTCGAAACCTTGGCACAGTATCCAAATACGAAAGTGGTGCAGGTTGACCGGATTGTAGAAGCGGTTCTTGCCAATCGGGAGGACAGGAAATATCTGAATATTGAAAAAGGATTTCCGATCCAGAGCTTTATCAATACCGCATATAGCGAGAAGAATGACGTAATCGAGTATTGTATTGCCCATTACCGTGGTGATATTAATCAGTTTAGGGTTCAAATAAAAGTTTAAGGGATGTTTGGAAGGAGCGATACATATGAAGGCTCTATGCTTTGGTGCTGTTTTGTGGGATGTGGCAGAGGATAAAGAGCATCTGGGTGGTGCATTGCTGAATCTAGGAGCTAATTTGAAGCAGCTGGGTGATGATGCCTATTTGTATTCCTGCATAGGGACAGATGAGTATGGGTACCGGGCATTGGAAAAGATCCAAGAGATAGGTATGAATATCCGGTTTGTTGAGAGGAAGGAAGGGAAGCCCACAGGATATGCGAAAATTGTCTTAGATGAAAACAAAGCGGCTGTTTATGAATTTCCGAAGGATGCAAGCCATGAGTACATCTATGTCAGTGATGAATTGCTGGAAGCAGTAAACCAAGAAAAATTTGATCTGGTTTGCTATGGTACCTTCTGTCAGAGAGGGGATATCAGTAGAAGAAGCCTTTATAAGCTGTTAAAGGAAGGGGATTTTAAAGTCCGTTTTTGTGATATCAACCTTCGGCAGGATATCATCGATATACCCATGGTAGAAAATTCCTTTTCTTATGCTGATATTTTAAAGTTGAATGATGAAGAGGTCGTCAGAATCTCAACTGCATTGTATGGTAAGGAGATTCGAGAAACAGCATTTGTAACAATGGTACAGAAGGATTTTGACATTGACGTGGTCTGTGTTACAAAGGGCAGTAAGGGATGTACTGTGTATGATAAGGACGGGAATGCTTATGATGCAAAGGCTCCTGAAATTGATGCGGTCAGTACGGTAGGCGCCGGAGATGCATTCAGTTCCGCCTTTTTATCTTCCTATTTCAAAGGATATTCCCTAAAAGAGTGCGGGATAGCCGGCAATATTCTGGGAGCCTTTGTCGCATCACAGGAAGGAGCAATTGTACCTTTCAGCGATGAAATAAAGGAAAAGCTATTATATAGAAAGGGATAATATGGCAAAGATATTTGGTCGCGATATGTCAAAAAATGATATACGCAAACGTTTAGGTCAGATGGTGCAGCTTGCCGATATGCAGCCCTGTATTTTGGAGGATGGAAAGGGCAGGGGAGTCCGTGTCATTAAAGTGAATACCGGCAGCGGTCTGATGTTTGATATCCTTCCTGACCGGGGGATGGATATTTCGTTAGCATCCTTTGGGGGAATTCCATTTTCATATATGTCCCAATCAGATTTATGTGGTCCTGAGTTTTTCACAGAAAAAGGTGATCAAGGGTTTTTAGATAATTTTTTTGCAGGACTTTTGACAACTTCAGGACTTTCTAATATTGGGGCAAGCAATTTAGACAATGGAAAAGAATATGGTTTGCACGGGACAATCAGTAATATTCCGGCAAGCAATGTTTCTGTTGAGAAAGTATGGAATGGTGATGAATATGAATTAAAAGCGAAAGGAACCATGCACCAGGGAAGGTTTAAAGGGGAAAATTTTGAGTTCACCCGGGAAATTATTACCTCTCTTGGCTCTAAAAAATTTCGGATTTATGATTTTGTAGAAAATCTCAGCTTCAAAGAAGAGCCATTTATGATGATGTATCATATCAATTTTGGATACCCATTTGTTAGTGAGGATTCGAAGCTGTTTCTCCCTCCTGGTAAAGTGATACCAAGGACAGAGCACGCAAAAAGCGGCTTATCAACTTACGGTATGATCGAAACGCCTACCAACGGTTATGAAGAACAGTGTTTCTATCACGAGTTCGGGGAAGAAAATATTGTGGCGGGATTTTATAATCCGACACTTGGTGTGAACGGATTGGGCGTATACCTGAAGTATAAAAAATCCATGTTGCCTTATTTTTGCCAGTGGAAGCAGATGGGCGAACAAGAATATGTTATGGGGTTAATACCCGGTACCTGGTTTGCAGAAGGCAGAAATGCTGCCAGAGCCAGAAATGAGTTAAAAAGCTTAAAGCCAGGCGAAGTATTCAAAGCCCAGCTTGAAATAGGTGTTTTCGATGGCAGTGAGAAACAAAATTTTTTTTATTGACACATATCATGACGTTATAACAAATAATAAAAGGAGTTAACTATGAATAAAGAGACATGGCAGAAAGAAACGATTGATATAGCGAACCGTATGCGGAAAAGAGTATTAGGTTTGACGATGGAACAGGGCGGCTGCTACTTATCCCAAGCTTTATCGTCAGCTGAAATTCTTGCAACCCTATATCACAGGGTTATGAAGCTAGGAAAAAGCGAGGGTGACCGGATTCCAACAATGCTGGAAAGTAACCCATCACATACACATGATGCGGTTACTGGCGGGATTTATCATGGAAAGAAAGAAAAGGATACGGACCGTTTCCTTATCTCACCGGCTCACTACGCTGTTGCAATCTATGCGGCACTTGTTGAAACAGGAAGATTAGCGCCGGAAGGACTTCATACCTTTAATCAGGATGGCAGTAAGGTGGCAATGATCGGGGAGGAAAGCTCCCCAGGATTTGAGCTTACAACAGGTTCCTTTGGCCAGTGCATCAGCCAGGCGGCAGGTATCTGTATCGCAAGAAAATTAAAAGGGGATACCGGTAAAGTATTTGTATTCCTTTCTGACGGTGAACTGCAGGAGGGGCAGACCTGGGAAGCGATCCAGGCAATGTCTTTCCATAAGATAGATAATGTAATTGTTTATGTGGATGTGAATGGGCAGCAGGTTGATGGTTACACAAAAGATGTAATGAACATCGAGCCGATTAACTCAAGATTCGAAGCATTTGGCGCAAAAGTTGTTTGTGTCGATGGCCATGATGTAAATGCGCTGTATGACGCCAGCCTTCAGGGTGAGGCCGGCAAGCCGCTGGTGGTGCTTTGCTATACAGACACGGTAAGAGGTGTTCCGTTATTGGAAAAGAGAAAACCGAAATTGCATTATGTTCGTATATCTAATGCTGAGATGCCTGAATTTAAAGAATTTTATGAGAAAATGTAGCGGGAGGAAAGAAAATGGAAATTTTGGCACAGGTTCATGAGAAAATATTAGTAGAGTGGGCAAAGGACAAACCGGAAGTAGTAGTATTTTCTGGTGATTTGACTGGTTCTACGGAGATTACCTCTTTTAAAAATACATATCCCGAACGCTTTTATTCCATGGGATTAAGCGAGCAAAATATGGTAAGCTTAGCCGGTGGCATGGCAAGGGAAGGATATACTCCCTTTTTATACACCTTTGCAGTATTTATGTATCGGAGAGCTTATGATCAGATCGCGATGTCTGTAGCTTACCCAAATCAAAGAGTCCGTTTTGTTGGATTCCTTCCGGGAATTACAACTCCCGGCGGCGTAACCCATCAGGCAATTGAGGATATTGCTGTTCTTCGGGGGCTTCCTAATCTGACCATTGTAGAGATGGGAGACGCGACAGAGGTTGAGACTATGCTTGATGTGGTTCAGGCGATTGGTGGACCGGTTTACATCCGTATGATTAGAGGGGCAATTCCCCGCCTTTTTGACAAATCAGAACCATTCCAGCTTGATAAAGTCAGGGTATTGAGCGACGGTGAAGACTTCACGCTATTTTCTTCCGGTATCTGTACGGAAGAGGCAATGAGAGCGGCACAGGCCTTGAAAGAGAGAGGTATCAGTATCAAGCATGTTCATGTTTCTACCTTAAAGCCCTTTGATGATCCTGCAGTTTCGGAAGCAATTAAAACCGCGAAGCATGGGGTTATTACGCTGGAAAACCATAATGTGATCGGTGGGCTTGGCACCTGTGTGGCAGAAAGAATCGCAAAAGAGAATCTGGGTAAGAAGCTTTACACCCTAGGTATCAAGGATCGTTTCGCTTACGGTTCCTCCAAACCATATTTGATGGAACAGTATAACCTGGATGCTATGACCGTTATAAGACAGGTAGAAGATATTTTGGGGATTGACCTCAAAATTACGAAAAAGGATCTGTCAGAAGTTCACATGGATGCAAAAGAGGCCATTCCGACAGAACGTTTGGAAGCACTTTAATTCATCTGCGGGATGTACGTATCGAAATCAACTATTTCTTTTTTTCTGTATTATAGAACCGTTTTCAACTTTACAGTTCAGCCCAGCTCTGATATAATTTACTCTAGAACAAATGTTTGTTAGGAGGGAGAAGGTTGGAAAAGGTGATATTCCATGTAGACGTCAATTCTGCCTTTTTAAGCTGGGAAGCAATACATCTCCTGGAGCAGGGAGGGACGGAGGATCTTCGTGAAATTGCCTCCGCGGTTGCCGGTGACAAGAATAAGCGCCGGGGCGTGATCCTGGCGAAATCAGCGGTTGCCAAGCAATATGGTGTCAGGACAGGGGAGCCTTTGGTTGATGCCTTGAAGAAATGTCCCGGCCTGGTTCTGGTTCCTCCCCATCATAATATGTACCGGGAATATTCCAGGGAGTTTATCCGGATATTAAATGACTTTTCCCCATGTGTGGAGCAATGCTCTGTGGATGAGGCCTATTGTGATATGACGGGAATGTCCGGGCTGTTGGGCTCTCCGATAGAGGCGGCCCATAAGCTGAAGGACCGGGTTAAGAAGGAGCTTGGCTTTACGGTGAATGTGGGTATTTCGACCAACAAGCTGTTGGCAAAGATGGCCTCCGATTTTAAGAAGCCTGACCTGGTGCATACCCTGTATCCGGAGGAAATTAAGGATAAAATGTGGGTTCTGCCGGTTCAGGAGCTGTTCTTCGTGGGGAAGGCGACGGTGAAAAAGCTGCATACCCTTGGGATCTATACGATAGGGGATCTTGCAAATACGGATGTGGAAATATTAAAGGCGCATTTAAAAAAGCACGGTGAAGTGATCCATAGCTTTGCCAATGGCATAGATACCTCGATCCTGTCGGGGGAGGAAGTAAAGAATAAGGGATATAGCAATTCAACCACAATTCCCTTTGATGTTGAGGATGAAGCGACGGCGAAAATAATACTTCTCTCCCTGGCGGAGAATGTGGCAGCCAGACTCAGAAATGATGATATGATGGCAAATGTGGTGTCCGTGGCGATTGTAGACTCAGAGTTCCACAACAGCTCCCATCAGATGACCTTACTCAGTCCGACCCACAACGCGGATGAGCTATACCAGAAGGCCTGTATCCTCTTCGATGAGCTGTGGGATGGCTCACCCATACGGCTTCTGGCAATCCAGACCAGTAAGGTAGTTTCTAAGGAGACCGAGCGGCAGATGAACCTCTTTTCCTTTGAAACAGATGAGAAAAAAGAGAGGCTGGACCAGGCCATCGATAAGATCAGGAACCGCTTTGGGGATGCGGCAATCCAGCGGGCAAGCCTGGTAAAGCAAAAGGATAAAAATAATAATTAGTCGATAATTAGCTTCTTATTTATCTGGAAAAAAATGTTTATTATGTTACAATGGATTAAGAATGGGACATGATATCCATTGTGCAGATACGGCATACAGTACAAAATGCTGTGCATAGTGTAAAATGCTGTACGCAGTATATAATGTTGTATACAGAGCAAAATGCTGTACACAGTATATAATGCTGTACACAGAGCAAAATGCTATATACATAATGCCGTACTGGGTAAATAAGGAGAAGAGACATGGGAAGAATCATTATCTTTTCAGCAATATTCCTGCTGAGTTCTTTGTTTACCAAGGAGAGTCATTTGACGGTAATAGTTGATCAAATGGTCAGTAATATACAGAGCGCAGTAATGAATTTACAAGAGTTAAGAAGTGACATTTCCGTTCAGGATACCATAGATAAGGCTAACAAATTGGGGGCAGCCCCGAAAAAGGGATTACCCCAAAGGAAGGAATTAACCGCCATGGATGCCCTGGATATTATTAAAGGGCAATATGCGGCTAATTTCGAAAAGGTCGGGATAACAGAGGATACCTATTATTATCAACTGGAGGATACAGGATATTATCTGGCTTATGAGGAGGAAATGGAAGCAAGGACCGATTATCTGATCCATCTCTATGAATTTGTAGAGGATGAACCTGTAAGCGGTATCGGGCATACGGTTACCTATGGCTGGTACAGGGTAGACCGGGAAACCGGAAGGATTACGGAGATGCTTCAATATTGATAGCTAGTATAACGTTCACTGTACTAGAACCTATAGAGCTATTTTTGCCCATCTACCCCCAGAGAAGCGCTGGTAGCTTGTTATAAACCGAAAGCATTGGTCGATCAGCAGGGCAATCCAGGCACCGTATAATCCAAAGCCCGCAGGATAACAGAGGAACCAGGTAAGCATTGGGCGCACCAAGGCGACACTGAGGAAGGATACGACAGCAACATAGGCAGTGTCACCGGCACCCCTCAGGCAGCCTGTCAGCACAACCTGTGAGGTCTGCAGATGGGTACCTAGGGCGGCTAAGATCATAATTCCGGCACCCAGGCTGATGATATCGGCCTCCTGCGTAAAAAGGGATACCAGGAAGCTTCGCCCGAAGATGAATACCAGGAAAATAATACAGGAAATAAGGAATGCAAGACGTTGACCGGTTTTTCCATAAATAATGGAGATATCCGGTCTTTTTGCACCCAAATTCTGCCCCACCAGGGCGGAGGCGGCAATGGACAGGCCATCACCGAAACAGAAGGAAAGGGTCAGAATGTTCATGCATATGACATGGGTTTCATATTCGAGGGTGCCAAGCCTTGCGATAATCGCAGCATAAGCAAAGAAGCCAATCCGCATAAACACCTGCTCCACAAAGGCACTGCTGCTTACCTTCATGATGGGACGGATTACATCCGTTAAATATGATTCCTTGTTTTCTGCTAAATACGATTCTTCGCTTTTTGCTAAATATGATTCCTTGCTTTCTATTGAATGTGATCCTTTATTTTCTGTTAAGGATGATACGTTGTTCTCTGTTGGATTTAATTTTTTACGCTCTGTTAAATGCGTCTTTTTACGCTTTATGTGAAGAGGCCAGCCAGCTTTTTGGTAAAAGGAAAGATAGCCGTCTTTACGGAATAAAGTATTCAGCGAGATAAGAAATGCTGCAAAAGCTCCCAATGTAGTTGCGATTGCTGCGCCTGCCACGCCTAATTTAGGGAAAAAGCCTATTCCGTTGATGAGCAGATAATCAAAAATGATGTTGATTATATTGCTGATAATATTCGTTGTCATGGAAATCTTGGTTTTTCCACAGCCACGGTGGGCAGCATTAATAGTAAGGTTTAAGGATTGGAATGGGATGCTGAGCATCAATACCCGGAAAAAAAGGACCGCATCAGACAGATAGGAAGCATCAGCACCGGCTACCGTAAGGATCTGACGTGCAAAAAGAAAGCCGAGGAGGGACATCAGGACGGATACGGCGGCGCTGATGATAATACCGGCCCGCACAGTTTTATTTGCTGCTTTTTGGTTGCCCTGGCCTTTTCTTCTTGCCGTAACGGCTGTAATGCCGATATTCAGGGAAAAGATCACAGCGAGCAGGATGAATTTAGGCTGTATGGTAATGCCCACCGCCGCGATGGCTCCGGTTCCGAGGGATCCAACCATGATCGTATCGATAACACCGATCATAGCTACCAACAAAGCCTCCAAGGCAGAAGGCCAGGCTATTTTATAGAAATTCTTATAGGCAACGCGGGATTCTGGAAGGCTGCCAAGAATCTGGTCTTCCTTCAGCATGCCTTGCACAGAGAATAAATTTAATAATCGCAAATAAATCAGCTCCTCATAGGTTTTAAAGTCATAAAGCAATTCTAGCACTTTCTTTGAAGAAATCCAATGGCGTAAATCAGTTTTGTGAGTTTTGTGAAATATATAAGAATATAAAATGGATTCATATAGATAATACTTAAATATATCTAATGTTTAACACTTACCGGTTCCCACAGAGCAAAAATATCAAAAGGGAATTGAAGGGCAATGGAAAGTCCAGGGAATAAAAAGCCCGAAAAGCCAAAAGTCCAAAAAGCAAAAGCCTAAAGGCCAAAGCGGAACCAAAAGGAACCGGATTGCTAATTGATTCAAAATATGTTAAAATTATCTAGCACCGGCAGACGCTTAAAGCGGCTGCCCGTTGCACCAGAACAAATTAACACAGGATATTAATATGAGCTGCAAATATGTTTGATAAAGGAGGAATTTGCTATGGCAACACCCCATAATGAAGCGAAGGCCGGAGACATTGCAAAAACAGTACTGATGCCCGGTGACCCGCTCAGGGCAAAATTTATCGCAGAAACTTATCTGGAAGATGTGGTATGCTTTAATACAGTAAGAAATATGCTTGGTTTTACAGGTACCTATAAAGGAAAGAAGGTCTCGGTCATGGGAGGCGGAATGGGTATGCCTTCCATTGGAATCTATTCCTATGAGCTTTATAATTTTTATGATGTGGATAACATCATCCGGATTGGATCAGCCGGTGGAATCGCAGAGGACATTAAGGTGAGGGATATCGTGGTTGGAATGGGTGCATCAACGAATTCTAGCTATGCAGAGCAATATAAGCTTCCGGGAACCTTTGCACCGATTGCAGATTACGGGCTGCTCAGGAAAGCGGTAGAGGCTGCGGAGCGCATGGATATTAAGACGGTGGTCGGCAATATCCTGTCCTCCGATACCTTCTATGATGATAACAAGGAGGCCAATGAGCTGTGGCGCAAGATGAATGTGCTGGCCGTTGAGATGGAAGCGGCAGCCCTCTATATGAACGCCGCCAGGGCAGGAAAGAAGGCCCTGTGCATTTTAACAATTTCTGACCATGTATTTACCGGGGAGTCCCTGTCGGCAGAAGACAGGCAGCTGACCTTCCGTGACATGATGGAAATTGCCCTGGAAATTGCATAACAGGAAAGGATGCAGATTGAAAGAAAAAATAAAAAACAAAAGGAGGATCGGATCCATGCCGGCGCTTCTATGGCGATTTGCGCGGTAAAGGGCATGGACATAATCATGGATAAGAAATTAATCTTTGGAAAAGTAGACCACACCCTTCTGACCCAGACAGCTACCTGGGAGGAAATTAAGCAGATTTGTGATGATGCCATGGTTTATCAGGTGGCGTCCGTATGTATTCCCCCTTCCTATGTAAGGCAGGCAAGGGAGTATGTCCAGGATAGGATGGCAGTATGCACCGTAATTGGTTTCCCTAACGGTTATAACACTACTGCGGTCAAGGTATTTGAGACAAAGGATGCCATAGCAAATGGCGCAGATGAGATAGATATGGTAATCAATATCGGCCTGCTAAAGGATGGGCAGTATGCTTTGATCCAAAAGGAGATCCAGGAATTAAAGGCAGCCTGCGGTGACCGGATATTAAAGGTGATTATCGAAACCTGCCTGTTAACGGAGGAAGAAAAGATTAAAATGTGTGAAATTGTAACAGCCGCCGGGGCTGATTTTATAAAGACATCCACGGGCTTCTCCACCTCAGGAGCCACCTTTGAAGACGTGGCCCTGTTTGCAGCCCATGTAGGCGAAAAGGTCCGGATTAAAGCAGCTGGGGGGATATCCTCCTTTGACGATGCCGAGAGGTTTATCGGGCTTGGTGCTGCCAGGCTTGGAACCAGCAGGATTGTTAAGCTTGCGAAAAATCAGGAAGGCTCAGGATATTAATTCTTATGTTATTTTTTCAGGGAGGTTTTAGTTATGAGTGAACATGGCAATGAACAACAGGAGAATATTCAGAAGAACAGCCTGATACCCCAGGAAAAAGGAGAATTACTTTTCCAAAGTGACATAGTAACCAGATCAGTGGTTAAGAACCTGATCCGGGCCGCCATTGATGGCATGAAGAATGCATATGCCCCCTATTCCGACTTACATGTAGGGGCAGCACTTCTTACGGCAAAGGAGAAGATCTATACCGGCTGCAATATTGAAAATGCAGCCTATGGTCCTACGAACTGTGCGGAGCGTACAGCCCTTTTTAAGGCAATCAGCGAAGGAGAAAGAGAATTTGCGGCAATCGCAGTGGTTGGAGGAAGTAGCGGGGTTATCACTGATTTTTGCCCTCCATGCGGAGTGTGCCGGCAGGTGCTCCGGGAATTTGTTGATCCCAAGGCCTTCCTGGTTATATTGGCAAGATCGGAAGAGGATTATACGATTTATTCCTTGGAATCCTTGCTGCCCTTAAGCTTTG
>JARKQP010000520.1 GCA_029974875.1 Mobilitalea sp. | reverse complement strand
AAGCGCGGTCACTGATACGCCGTAAATAGCCGTAGTTTTTATTGGCTGCAGCACATTCTTGTCAGACAGTAGCTTTGTAAAATTATCAGCCCCCACAAAATTGTAGGTTCTGGATATACCATCCCAGTCCGTAAAGGCCAGCTGGATCCCCGAAAGAAAAGGGTAAACCACACAGAATCCAAACAGGACCAGGGACGGAATCAGGAAAACAACGTAGCTCATCTCTCTTTTTAATCGCTTCATAATAATGTCCATACCTATCATTACAGGCATTGCCTTTATGGCACAAATCTCCATGAAAGTGCCGGCATGGATCCGATCCCTCCTTTTTCTCATTTAATTTATTCTTCCAACTTATCCATTCCGCAAAGGAGCCACCGCACAGGGAAAACGGATATTCCTGCTCCAATTTTCTGCTTATGTGGTGGCTCCTTATTCAGCTTTATTTTACTTTACAAGATTATCAAAATCCGTATCCAGCTTCTGCATCGCCCCGGCAGGATCTTTACATCCGTCTAAGAAAAATCCGGAAACATTATTGATGAACGCATCTTCATTTGCACTCGGGAAGCTTTTTGAAGAAATGACCTTTACGTCTCCCCTGTTCATGATATCCGCTGCATCCTTGAAGGCCCCTTTCAGGTTCGATGTATCCACACCCTTGACAATGGGGATTCCAGCTCCTTTTTCCGCATATAAGGATGCAGATTCCGGAGACATCATATATTCCAGGAACTGTACCGCCTCCTCCTTATGGGGGCTCTCAGCTGCTACTGCAACCGCTGCTTCCGGCGGAATCATGGGCATAACATTATCGTCTGCATTTTCTGATACCGGCAGTGCAAAGATTCCGAATTCCGCATCCGGGTTCATCGCTGTCGCATTAGTAACCGTCCAGGTTCCATTCAAAATCATACCTGCCTCACCGTTGGCTAGCATAGAATAGCAGGTGTTCTGGTCTGTTCCAAAGGGATCCTTGTTCATATATGGATAAATTTCCTGCAGCTTCGTGAAGAAACCGTTCCACTGCTCCGTACCTGCAAATGTGCTGCTTCTATCCACCAGCTCTGCAAGGGTTGGGCCTTCATTTGCCAGGACCTGTGCACAGTACACGGTCTGGGAGGTTCCGTTTACTACCCACTGCTCTGAAAATCCTGATGCAATCGGTACGATATCCTTTGCCTGCAGCTCTTTGCATACCTCTAAAAACTCACTCCAGGTTTCCGGCACTTTTTTGATGCCAGCCTTCTCGAAGGTCCCTTTATTGTAAGTGACACACATAAAATCATTTGCGATTGGCAGCGCGTACACCTTTCCGTCTTTGGTGAAGCTATCCAGCATTCCTTCCGAGTAATTCTCCAGACTGGAGCTATTCGATAAATCCAGGACATATCCGCTTGGAACCATGTCCGTCATATCATTTGCAGAAAAAGAAAACAAATCCGGTACATCACCTGTGGCGAATCTGGTCATTACAGTCTGGTTGAAGCTGTCAATGGATGTCTTCTGTATCTCAATTTTGATGTTCGGGTGCTTTTC
>JARKQP010000509.1 GCA_029974875.1 Mobilitalea sp. | reverse complement strand
GAAAGGATTCTGCAATCTTATCAATAAACCCGGCAACTGGATATGTTTGTTTCAAAATAACCGGAATCTCTTCGATATTCAACTTAATATCCTTTAACACGCTTAATTGGAGCTTCCTCATTTCAAGATAAGATATCAAATACTTGGTATCATTTAATAGGGTATTATCCGCTTCTTCATAAGCACTCTGTAGCAGCCCTTCCAGCTTAGCTTCCAGCCGGTTAAAATCAATGTCATTCCCAGACCCCTGCTCCCTTTCTTCCCGGGGATATACAATACCGCCTCCCTGTATCAGGCAGGCCTCCTTGCCACGAAGCAAATTTGCCAGGAACCTTAATACCTCCTTGATGTCTTCTTCTATTAACAATTGTTTCTTTCTGATCCCCGACCTTTTGCTCGGCATGATAAGATTTAATGCAATCCCGAGCAGCATCCCAACGCACAGCAGACCCAGCTCATTCAGTAACAGCGGTGCATCCATCCGCTTCTCAATCAGAAAATGGGTCATCAACACTGCATTCATCGCGATTGCATCCTTAAGCCCGGATACTAGGCAAAGGGCAACAAACAGAAATACGAAGCCTCCAAAAGCAACCGCCGTATATCCGATGCCCTGGAAGACCAGGTAGGATATGATCACCGCTAAAACGAAAGCGATGAATCTTTTCAAGGCTACGGTCAGGGTTTCCTTTTTCGTATTCTGGATTGTCAATAATGTAATAATTCCCGCTGAGGGACTATATAATAAGCCCAGCTGGTTCGCGATTAAAATTGCCGCAGCGGAGCCGATGCTCACTTTTAACAGAAATAACAGATTGACATGCTTCATAACCTTTTCCTTCACCATAGGCCTCCTTAGACTCTATCTTCTAACTCTTTAACAATAAATGAAGCTGCTCCGTTATATAACTCCCTTCATATCAGCCTGTATTGTTATTTAGAAAAATTATACTATAATTCTTCCAATTCTTCCATACAATTTTGCACGCTCCCGTCTATGTTCGTTATGCTTGAAATATATGCCTGCAAACTGGTATAATCTAATTATCTTTAATTTTCTAAGACATAGACAAGTATTGTCTGACTGACTAAATTGCCAGTTGTTTTATAAAAGAGAAACTATCTAAACCGGGAGTGCTTATGAAGAAAAATCAACAGAATAAATGGAGGTGGGATTTCCTCACCATAGCCAGCGGGCAGACCGTATCCCTTATAGGCAGCGCCGCCGTGCAGTTTTCCCTGATCTGGTGGCTGGCAAGTGAAACAGCGTCACCTATTATGATGTCAATTGCGGGGGTATTCGCCTTTTTACCTCAATTGATTCTCGGTCCCTTTGCGGGCGTGTGGGTCGACCGTCTTCACCGGAAAACCGTCATCATTGCGGCAGATCTTTTCATCGGCTTAATCGCCCTTGTTTTCGCCTTGTTCTTCCTATCCGGCAATCCTCCGTATTGGTCGGCTTGTGTGGTGTTGGGTATCCGTGCGGTGGGCAACGTATTTCACACACCAGCCATTCAGGCCGCGGTGCCCATGCTGGTGCCGCAGCAGGAGCTGGTGCGTGCCAATGGCTGGAGCCAGTTTATGCAATCAGGTGCCTTTTTGATAGGACCCGTATTGGGTGCAGCCATGTATGCTGCCCTGCCCCTTTGGATCATATTGCTGTCTGATTTGGCAGGTGCGCTCGTCGCCTGTGCCACGGTGGCACTTGTCAAAATACCCGACCCGGAGCGTCAGGCAAGCCAAAGGCAACACCTTTTCCATGAAATAAAAGAGGGAGCTGCGGCGATCTGTCAGGACAGGAGGTTATTCATCGTGACCGCTGCCACGCTGCTGGGCATGGTGTTTTACGCACCTTTATCCACCTATTATCCTCTTATGACCAGCGACTATTTCCGAGCCGATGCTTGGCATGCCAGCATGGTGAACCTCGGTTATGCGGGGGGCATGATGCTCTGCGCCATAGCTCTCGGAAAATTCGGTGCCATCAAAAACAAGTTCCCGGTCATCCATATGGGGCTTCTGGGGATGGGGGCATCCTCCCTGCTATGCGGTCTGCTGCCGTCAGAGATGGTCTGGTTCTGGATTTTCGCAGCATTGTGTACCTTACTTGGAGCCAGCAGCAACCTGTATAACATCCCATATATCGCCTATTTGCAGGAAACCATCGCTCCGGAGAAAATGGGGAGGGTCTTTTCCCTGATCGGTAGCCTCAGCTCAGCAACGATGCCTTTAGGACTGCTCATAGCCGGCCCGATTGCCGAAAGCCGGGGAGTACCACTATGGTTTTTCGTTTCCGGGATCGCAATGCTGCTGTTTACATTGGTCAGTGCCCTGCTGGTCCTTCCCCAAAAGAGGAATAAAGCATTACCCCATAACTCAAGACAATAGACATAGAGCCAAGAGGCCACAAAACTTGAATTTCCCGAAAGCAGGTCACAAACATGCAAATTAACCGTCTATTCGAAATCATATATATCCTCGTGAACAAAAAGAGCGTCACTGCCCAGGAGCTGGCAGAGCATTTTGAGGTATCCCGCCGGACCATCTACCGGGATATCGACATTCTGTGTGAATCCGGCATCCCTATTTATACCAGTAAGGGAAAAGGCGGCGGTATCTGTCTGCTGGAGAGCTATGTCCTCAACAAATCCGTTCTGACAGACCAGGAGCAATCTGACATACTGTCCGCTTTGCAGGGCTTAAAGGCAACCCTTCCTTCGGATCGTAGCCAGATACTTTCAAAGCTGGACTCCTTATTCGGTAACAAGAATGCGGACTGGATTGAAGTTGATTTTTCCAATTGGAGCAGCAAGGAGGAGGATAAGCTAAAATTCCAGCAGATCAAGGATTCCATATTAAACCATAGGGTGATCCAATTCCATTATTATAGCTCCTACGGTCAGGAAACAGTCCGGGTTTTGGAGCCTGCCAAGCTTATCTTTAAAGGACAAGCCTGGTATTTATTAGGATTTTGCAGGGAAAAGCAGGATATCCGCTATTTTAAAATATCCAGGATTCAAAAGCTGTTAATTACCGAAGAACAGTTCGCACCAAGGCCTTGGGAGCCTGAAAAGGAAAAGCTCAGCGAAGCCTACCTTCCTTCTTCCCCTCCTCCCATGCAGGAGCTATTGTTAAAAATCCATCCCTCCATGGCATACCGTGTCTACGATGAATTCCCTGCCTCTTCTATAACACAGGATAACGACGGAAATTTTCTTATCCGCACCGATATGCCTGCCGGCGGGTGGCTGTATGGCTATCTGATGTCCTATGAAGACCAGCTGGAGCTGCTGGAGCCACTGGATATCCGTAATAATTTAATAGATAAATATATAAAAACCCTAAAAAAATATAATATTAGTTCATAGAAAACTTCCCACTAAATTGTAAGAAAAAGCGCTATTCATATAGGGTAAAGCTTTTTTGTTACCTACATCATGATTATCAAATCTCGGATTTGAATTCAATAATATGACATACTAGTGTCATATTATCCATGTTATGATGGTGGAAAGAGAACTAAAAAGTTCGATCAGGAAAGGATGGTAATCTTCATGGAAAAAATTAATTTTAAGTTAGCAGAAAAGGAACTCTATTCTCCCAAAACAGAGCCCTCCATAATCCAGGTGCCAGAAATGAACTTCATTATGGTAGATGGTCATGGGGATCCCAATGACGAAAACGGAGAATATAAAAAGTCCATAGAACTATTATACGCTCTGTCCTATACGATCAAGATGAGCCAGAAATTCAAAAAAGATGCCAGTGCTTTAAAAAACCTCCCGGATTATGTTGTTCCTCCACTGGAAGGCCTTTGGTGGCTGGACGACGCAAATGATATGGATTTCACCCAAAAATCAAAATTCTGTTGGACTTCGATGATACGCCAGCCCGACTTTGTTACACCTGCTGCCTTCGAAGAAGCAAAGAAGGCTGTCCAGAAGAAGAAACCGGAGCTTGACGTTACAAAGGCAAGGCTCGAACGCTTTGAAGAAGGCCTCTGCGTCCAATGCATGCACATAGGCCCCTACGACGCAGAACCGGCTACCATGGAAAAGATGGAAAGCTATGTCCAGGGCAATAACTTAATCTATGACATCGGAAATCCTTCCCCGGATAACAAGATCCGCCGCCACCATGAAATCTATCTTTCTGACCCCAGAAAGGCAAACCCGGCTACCATGAAAACCATACTACGCCATCCTGTCCTGCGAAAGGACCCATCATGCAATTAATTCCTGCCAAAACCATCATAACAAAGAAAAAAGATACCTCCTGGTTCGGACAGGATTATAACATGAATCTCTATAAGGGTTGCTGCCACGGGTGCATCTACTGTGACAGCCGCAGTGACTGTTACCAGATCTCAGATTTTGACCAGATCCGGGCCAAGGACAATGCAATTACCATCCTTCAGGAGGAACTGCGCAGGAGGATAAAAACCGGTGTGATCGGTACCGGAGCCATGAGCGATCCCTATAACCCATTTGAGAAAAAACATGAATTTACCAGAAAAGCTCTTACCTTAATAGACCTCAACCAGTTCGGGATCGGTATTGCTACAAAAAGTGACTTGATTACAAGGGATATTGATCTCCTGACACGTATCAAGTCACATTCTCCTGTCATCTGCAAAATAACCATTACCTCCATAGATGACAGGATAAGTCAGCTGCTGGAGCCTCATGTATGCCCTACCTCCCGGAGGCTGCAGGCCATCCGGAAATTATCAGAGGCAGGACTGTTTACCGGTATTTTAATGATGCCGATCCTTCCCTACCTGAATGACACCCCTGAAAATATTCTGGGCATCATCCATGCAGCCCATGGAAATGGGGCAAAATTCATCTATCCTTGGTTTGGAGTATCCCTCCGCTCAGGACAAAGAGAATATTTCTACCGGAAATTAAATGAATTATTCCCGGGTCAAGGACTCTCTACCTTGTATCAGCAGCAATATGGCTCCTCCTACTCCTGCAACAGTCCGAAAGCAGGGGAGCTTCACCGGCTCTTTCTCAAGGAATGTAACCGCCTAGGTCTCCTATACCGTATGGAAGACATCATATGCGCCTACAAAAAGGGATACGATTATACCCAATTAAGCCTGTTCTAATCCCTAAACCATATAGGCCATACCATAAAACCAACCATCCAGTTTTCCGGCATATCCTCATCAACACCTATATCCCACAGGAAGAGGGGCAGGGGTGGTATATAAGTA
>JARKQP010000491.1 GCA_029974875.1 Mobilitalea sp. | reverse complement strand
TTTCCTGTTCTCTTGCTTCTTCCTGAATTCTACCCTGTTCTATAGCTTTTGCCTGTTCCAGGATTTTTTCCGGATCTATGAGCCTGGCTTCTCCCAGGGTTCCTCTCTGCACCTTGTTCCCTTCTCGCTCCGCACTTCCTGCCCTATCCAGGTTTTTCTCCTGCCTCAAGATCATTTCTGCCTCAGGGATTTTTCTTCCTTCTGTGATACCCGCTTGTTCCAGCATCCCCTCCGGCTCCATAGCTCTTGCCCGCGCATGAGCCCGTTCCTGTTCCCAGGTGCTTTCCTTTACCGGAAGATTTTCCTGCTCCAAGATTTCTGCCAGCTCCAGAATCCTTCTTTGCTCCATGCCACTTTCCCCTGAGCGTCCTTCCTTCCCCTGGCTCTTTTCCATTTCTAAGCCTTGCTGCCTACCTTTGGGCAGTCTGGAATAGGCTTCTTCTTTTCTATATTGATAATTCCTGATTTCTTCAACTTCAATTAAATTATTTGATACAAGGGCTTCAAAAAGCGACGGCTCCTTCCTTAACAGAACCTCCATCAGGCGGATGGTATCCTCCCGGCTCATGGACTTAATCCTGTCCATCATTTTATCCTTTTGGGATAAATGCTCCTCCGGCTTTCCGGTCTCCGGGACTAAAGATCCATCGGTTGCTTCCTGTGGTAGAAGTCCTTCCTGTTTTGCCAGAGCCACGACCTCACTTTGGAACTCCCCGGAACTGTTTTTCAGAAAATCAAGAAAATCCTCTCTACGGAGGAGTAATCTGCGATCCGTCTCCATCCGTTCCAGAAACTCCTTAAAATCCTCGGCTGAGATCTTTCGTCGATTCAATTTCTCAATGAATTCCTTTTGCCTGCTGCCCTCAGAAAATATCTGGCCTAATACATGGAGTAACGTATTCCGGCTGGCCGGATCCAGTATTCCAATCCTTAATTGCATTCCTAATTCATGCTGCTGTTCTGTGGGTATCCCTAATTGCCCGATGATTGCTGCAAGCTTCTCTTCTCCCTGGAAGGATCCTTCCCTTTTATAAATCAGGTCAGCCACGAGATTGCTGTGGTCAATATAAATCGCTGTATCCGCTCCCCTGCCTTCTTCCCTCAGCTCCGGTGTTCTTACCTCCGGCTCCAGGGGAAAATTATAGCTGCTAAACAACCTCGCATATTCCTCGAAGTCACCCTCATTCCATGCCACATCCTCTATGCCAGTCTTTCTTGCGCCAATATTCTCCACATAATTACGATTCCTTAAGGCTTTCTCCTGTTCCACTCTTAATCTGATTTGTCCGGGCCAGGCATCTTCTTCTCTATATTGATAATTCCCTGTTTCTTCAACTTCAATTAATTTATTTGATATAAGAACTTCAAAAAGAGACGGCTCTTTTTCCAGCAGGAGTTCTATCAGGCGAAGGGTATCTTCACTTCCCATTGACTGGAATCCACTCACTATTTTATCCTTTTTCGAGCGATGGGCAGATTCCCCTTGTGTTCCAGCCTCCGAAGCTGATGTCCCATCTACCACTTCCCGGGAAAGCAGTCCTTCCTTCTTTGCCAAGTATGCAAGCTCCCTCTGGAGCTTCCTTGGACTGTCCTTGAGGAACTTAATAAAATCCTCTCTATGAAAAACTATCCTGCTATCCACCGCCATCCGTTCCAGAAACTGCTTAAAATCTCCGGTTGAGATCTGCCGGCGGTTTAACTCCTCAATAAAGCCCTTTAACTTTCCGTCCTCGGAAAACACCTGGCCTAATATATGGAGCAACAGCTTCCGGCTGGCAGGATCCAGCATTCCA
>JARKQP010000480.1 GCA_029974875.1 Mobilitalea sp. | reverse complement strand
ACCTTAATCATATTAATTTCTCCTGCCATATCAGCCTTCTTCTCTTCCAACCGATCTAATTATACAATGGCATCCGAAGCCAATGCAAGATTTATGTTCTCTCTTGGCCGGATGCCTTGTTCTTTTAACCTGTGATACTGCAAAGCATGATATCCAAACAATACGGTAAGAAGTTTCCTAAGAATTCTGCCTGGATAGCCGGTACTGTTCCTTCCGGTTGCTGATATAATCCATGATACGCTGATTATTATATGTAAAAATCATAATAATCATCAGGAATGCCCCGGAGGCCGTATCCTGGAGGGCAGCGGATAAGCCTAAGCTTAACAGGCCGGTGGTCAGCATATTCAGGATAAAGTTCCCGATAAAGATACCGACCAGCAGGTTGCAATACTGTTCCAGTGCCAAGCCCACATAGATACCAAGCATGCAGTTAAAAATAATATTCGTGCTGGACATATACATGGGTGTATCGATGGAACCCTGGATGGAAATCTTAAGCAGTGCCGCAACGCCCAGGAACAGGGAAGATACTGCGTAGCAAAGGAAAGCCGTTTTCTTCGTATTCACGCCGCCGTTTTTCGCAATCTGCTGGGAGCTGGCGCAGGCTCTTACATGATATCCGAACTTTGTATAATTAAATACCATATAAAATAATGCAAACATTACCGCGAAAATTATGAGGCAATATGGGAAGCGGCCAAGGGTAGTAATCTCCCCTTCGATTGCCGTTACCCAGGAAATGCTGGCGAGGTTTGATAAGGTCTCATAAATCATACATACCCCAAGGGCTGTTACGATTGCCGGTACTCTTAACAGCAGATACATGGCACCTGAGACCATGCCCAGCACTACGCCGGTAACAACTACGATAACAGCAAATGTTCCAAGCCCTATACCGTAAACATATACTATCTTTGCACCGAACATTGCAGCCAGCATCACAACCGCCCCCGCACTCAGGTCCATTCTGTCACAGAGCATATTGCTGCACATGGCAAAGGAGATCAGGGTCGGTGCAAGGGACTGCTTCAGGTTCATAAGCAGGCTGGCAGGTTTACCGAACTTCCCGCCGGAGCAGAAAAAGAACATCAGATAGACCACAAGCGGCAGAAGGATCACTTTAAGGGCATTTTT
>JARKQP010000472.1 GCA_029974875.1 Mobilitalea sp. | reverse complement strand
ACCTTAGTTGTAGCAACGATACCAACATTTTGGCTGTAGGTTGCTGTAGGCATACCACCAAGGAATGCTCCAAAGATATTTAAAATGCCATAGCCTGTGATTCCGCCCTTTAATTCCTTGTTTGTGGGCTGGCGGTCAAGTCCGCCTGAGGTAGTAGCAGTTAAATCACCAATTGCCTGGACGGAGTTGATAATAAATAATAAAGAAATGGTGATAATGGAAGATACCTCAAATTTTATTCCGAAATGCATTGGCTGTGGTAATTGGAAAAAACCAGAAGCAGCTACATTGCCAAAGCTAACCATACCAAAGAAGGCTGATATTATATAACCAATGATTAGTCCTATTAATAAAGATGCTAATTTTACAATTCCTTTACCCCAGTGGCTGAGCACTAATACAATAACCATGGTGATTAAACCTACCAGCCAGTTTTGCCATGCACCATAATCCGGTCTGCCGGCACCGCCCGCAATATAATTAACAGCAGTAGGATATAATGAGAGACCGATGGTGAATACCACTGTTCCGGTTATCAAGGGTGGAAAGAATTTACGGAGCTTTTCTACAAATAATCCAAATAAAATGGCACAAATACCACCAATGATCTGCGCTCCAAAAATAGTCGGCATATCGAAGCCGGCGGCAATTGCCTGTAGGCTGGGAAGATATGCAAAGCTGATTCCAAGGATAACGGGAAGCCGGCATCCTAAAAAGCCCCTGATTGTATAAACCTGAATAAAGGTGCTGATTGCTGATATTACTAAGGATGCCTGGATCAGAATAACCTTATCTGCCGTATCCAATCCTGCAACACCGGCTACTACAATGGCTGGGGTTACACATCCTACGATCATGGCAATAACATGCTGGAAAGCCAAAGGAATTGCTTCCTTCATTGCGGGGCGTCCATCTAATTGGAAGATAGAGGCATATTGTTTACTGCTTTTGTTACTTGACATGTGAGTTTCTCCTTAACAAGCTGTCGATTACTTACTTATAATTGTTCCGGTTTTACCGGCAATTCCTTCCTTTGCTTTTTCCAGCAGCGTAATAAGAGCCCTGCGGCCCTCCTTGGAGGATGCAAAGTCCACAGCAGCCTGTACCTTAGGAAGCATGGAGCCAGGAGCAAAATGTCCTTCCTCCATATATTTTTCTGCTTCCTCTACACTAATAGCAGACAGCCATTTTTCTTCAGGCTTGCCAAAGTTTATTGCAACCTTTTCAACTGCTGTCAGTATAATGAGGAAATCAGCATCCAGTTCCTTCGCTAAAACACAGCTTGCAAAGTCTTTATCGATGACTGCACTTTTT
>JARKQP010000469.1 GCA_029974875.1 Mobilitalea sp. | reverse complement strand
AAGTGGATCAAGAAAGTAGGGGATATTTTGAAAAATTCTGAATTGGATGCAATGATAATAAAACAAGTGAATAGAACGGCTACAGAAAGCTGGTCGATACAGCGTAGCTATGGAATCTCTGAAATACCTAGCCTTGATGCCCCTATGGTATTTACGATAGATCAGCGGGAAGAGGACAGGATTGGGGAGGGGAGGCATGTCGTTCATGACAAAGTGTTTTTAAATCAGAAGAGCCTTTGTAATTATATTAAGGTTCATATTCATTCCCAATCCCAATTCCGGTTAAGCCACAGGCATGAATTTATTGAATTAAATTATATGTACCGTGGGAGCTGTATCAACTGCATTCAAGGGAAGGATTATCGGATGCAGGAAGGCGATATTGTAATTTTTGATACCCGGAGCACCCATGACATTAAGGAAATTGGCCCGGAGGATATCCTGCTGAATATTATTCTGATTCCACATGAGGTGGAGAGTATTCTTCAGGAGCTGCTGCCCGGAACCAGTGAGTTATCCAGCTTTATCTTTAATACGGTTTATGGTATATCGGGGGAAGCTAATTTTCTTTATTTCCATAATGGAAATAGCTACAGATTTGATACCACAATGCAGAATTTTCTGATGGAATGACTATCACCCCAATCGGAGATGAATACAGTCCTATTAAATTGTTATCTGAAAACCCTATTTGCATTGCTTGCCCAGGAATGCAAGCTTAACCCGGAAAGGGTCGGCCGTGCTTACAGAACTGACTCCAAGGTGTTTGCCATGATCCGTTATATACGGGATAATTGCAGGGACTGTACCTTGGAAAGCGTGGCAGGGCATTTTGGATATACGAAGTCCTATATCAGTATGCTGTTGAAGGAGCATTCGGAGCATAGCTTTATTAAGCTCCGTAATGGGTTCCGCCTCGATGCCATCGAGCTGGAGCTGAACCTGGATAGCAGCAAATCAATCCGGGCCATGATGGAGAAGTATGGCTTTACAAATGCAACCTATTTTTATAATCTCTATAAGGA
>JARKQP010000468.1 GCA_029974875.1 Mobilitalea sp. | reverse complement strand
GAAAGAGGTGGATACCTCCCGTATTTCAGACGTGGAGGAAATTGCCGGTCACGGTGTGAGGGCTGTCATTGATGGAAAGGAAATCCTGGCAGGCAATGGGAAGCTGATGGAGAGAGAAAAGATCCCTTATATGAATGCTTTGTCCGCAGGAACCCTGGTACATCTTGCAGCCGGAGGCAGCTATGCCGGTTATATCTGTATTGAGGATGAGATTAAGGAGGATTCCCGCCGGGCAATCCAGGAGCTGAAGGCATCAGGAATCAGGAAAGCTGTCATGCTGACGGGGGATGCAGATGCAGTTGGACAGAAGGTGGCAGGAGAATTGAAACTGGATAAGGCTTATACGGAGCTGCTGCCTGCTGACAAGGTGGAGCGTCTGGAAGAACTGATGAAGGAGAAAAGCGCTAAAGGGAAGCTTGCTTTTGTAGGGGACGGGATCAATGATGCACCCGTACTGGCCAGGGCAGATATCGGAATTGCCATGGGCGGCTTAGGCTCGGATGCAGCCATAGAAGCGGCTGATGTGGTCATTATGACGGATGAGCCTTCTAAAATCGCGACAGTAATGAAAATATCAAAAAAGACACTTCAGATCGTAAGACAAAATATAGTTTTAGCCTTAGGGGTAAAAGGAATTGTGCTGGTTCTGGGAGCCTTTGGCCTGGCCTCTATGTGGGCCGCCGTATTCTCGGATGTAGGCGTATCCGTCATTGCCATACTGAATGCGATCCGTGCCCTGAATATCAAAAAGATGTAGGGCTTTCGTAGAATATGGAGGGAATTGTTAAAGACAAAAATCCTTTAAAGCTGAGGATGTAAGATCTAAAAGCATAAAATTAAGAAAACTATTTTGAACCGGCAATAATATCAGGTGGTGGCCTGGCCGGTTTAAAATAGTTTTTGCTTTATTGTTTCGTTATTTTTCATTCTAGTTATTTCATTTCATAAAAATCTTTCACAGAAAATCTTTCATAAAAAACCCTTTGCCGAATTAACTGTAAAGCCCTAGTGAAAATCATGAATGAGGATTTGTTGGACAATTTAATTGAAAGTAATCATCAATCATCTGATGCACCAGTTGGGCTCTTTCATTATCGGCCAATGTATAGTAAACTTCCTTACCGTCCCTCCTGCTGATGATAAGGCCATTTAATTTCAAGGTTTTCAGATGATGGGAAACTGCTGCGTCACTCATGCTTACAGCAGCGGCAATATTGGAGACGCATTCCTCTGAGTGGCAGAGAAGCCACAAAATACGCAGGCGGGATCCATCACAAAGCTGTTGGAAGGTTATAGCGGCTTCTAAGAAGCGGGAGGCCTCCGGCATGTTTTCTAATACATTCTCAATATTTTGCCCATGATCATGGGGCATAGTTATTTTACTCATATAGTAACTCCTTTGAATCAGTTTTCTTATGCTTTAAGAAAAAACCTTATAATTTATATAGTATCCTTTCTTGGAATACATGTCAAACCAATTCTCGGTGGGATGGGTTAAGGCTTTAGAATTACTTTAATACATTCATCTTCCTTCTTGTCAAAGATCTCATATCCATAGCTGCCTTTCTCAAGGGGGATTTTATGGGTGATAATGTCCGTGGCATCAAACTCACCCTTTTGGATCAGCTTTAGAATCGGATTGACATAAGCGTGGGCAGGGCACTGTCCCATTTTTAAGGTGATGTTGCGGGAGAAGAAATCACCGAAGGGAAACAGATTGTATTTTGCACCGTAAACTCCGACAATCGAGACGGTTCCCCCTTTTCGGATGGCCTGGGCTGACATCTCGATAGCTGATTTTGAACCTCCCTGAAGCTTGAGCTTAGTTTCCACAGTTTCTACTATGGACATTTTACCGTCCATACCGACGCAATCGATCACCACATCCGCACCACCATGGGTCAATTCTTTAATATATTCGCCGGTATTGTCGTAATCATCGAAATTAAGGGTCTCCGCATGGTTATATCTTCTGGCATGCTCCAGGCGGTAATTTACATTGTCAACAGCAATGATACGTTTAGCTCCGGCAAATGCTGCCCACTTCTGTGACAGTAAGCCTACCGGGCCGCAGCCTAACACAGCTACCGTATCTCCGGGCTTGACACCGCCATTGACCAATGTACCCCAGTATGAGGTTGGAAGGATATCCGTAAGAAATAATACCTGCTCGTCTGTTAAATCCTCGGGAACAGCTTTAGGACCTACATTGCCGTAGGGCACCCGCAGATATTCTGCCTGGCCTCCGTCATATCCTCCGAGCAGATCGCTGTATCCAAATATTCCGCCCGTTTCTCCATTGGGATTTGAGTTATCACATTGACTCCATAAATCATGTTCACAGTACCAGCAATGGCCGCAGGCAACAGGAAAGGGAACAATCACACGGTCTCCTTTTCTTAATCGTGCCACATCCGGTCCTGCTTCCTCAACAATGCCCATAGCCTCATGGCCAAGAATAAAGCCTTTTGGCATCTTGGGAATCATTCCGTGGAATAAGTGCAGGTCTGAGCCGCAGATTGCAGAGGATGTGATTTTAACAATAACATCATCTGCTTTTTGTATGTGTGGATCCTCCACGTTATTTAGCTGTACGTTTTTGACACCTTCAAAGGTAAGTGCTTTCATTCTGATCCTTCTTTCCTTCAATTATTATACATCTGGTACGCTTAATTCATCTGGTAATTTTACCGGTAATGAGCGCCCTAAGTATATCCAGACCTTAGATCCTTGTATTAGTATTTGAACATTAGTATTTGAACATTAGTATTTGAATATTAGTATCTGAATATTAGTATCTGAATATTAGTATCTGAATATTAGTATCTGAATATTAGTGCCTGAACATCGGTACCTGAATATCAGTACCTGAACATCGGTACCTAAATATCAGTACCTAAATATCAGTACCTGAATATCAGTACCTGAATATCAGTACCTAAATATTAATACCTAAATATTAGTACCTGAATATTAGCATTTGAATATTAATATTTGAATTAACACAGATTATATTTACAAGATATATAAAGCATCCTTAAAGAGGATGTTACAAAATTTGCGAAGTAGCCGCATTCCCAAACAGCATGTAAAAAAACGCCTTGAGTGGCTGTAAAGTCATTTCAAGGCGCTTTTTCGCTATAAATATTATTTATATACAGTTCTATTGGGGACTCATTTTGCGGTAGCCCCGTTACCTAAGATTTCTTTTTCGCTATCACCGACAAACGCACTGTGCAGGCA
>JARKQP010000460.1 GCA_029974875.1 Mobilitalea sp. | reverse complement strand
GGAAAATATTATTGAAACGAACATCCTGCTGTCAGGCCTGGGATTTGAAAGTGGGGGGCTTTCAGCGGCACACGCGGTCCATAATGGTTTAACGATGCTGGAGGGTACACATAAATATTTCCATGGTGAAAAGGTTGCCTTCGGCACAATCGTCCAGCTTGTATTAGAAAATGCACCTACGGAAGAGTTAAATGAAGTATTGGATTTCTGTCTTCAGGTAGGTCTGCCGGTATGCTTATCGGATATTGGGGTAGCTGCAATTACTAAGGAAGAGGCGATGCAGGTAGCTGAAAAAGCATGTATTCCTGAGGAGTCCATCCATTCAATGCCATTCCCGGTTACTGCTGAGGCGGTAGCGGCAGCGATTATTACTGCAGATGCCATTGGCAGGGCATATAAAAACAGATAAAAGAACAGGGAGGTATTGTATGAAGAAGATTATAAATAAACCGGAAACCTTCGTAAAAGAATTATGCAATGGTATTGCAGCTGCACATCCTGAATTCAAATTTGTAGAGAAATATAAGATTATTACAAAGAAAGAAATAAACAAGAACAAGGTCAGCCTGATTAGTGGCGGTGGCAGCGGGCATGAGCCTGCACATGCCGGATTTATTGGAAGGGGAATGCTGGATGCAGCAGTTTGCGGTGATGTATTTGCTTCCCCTTCCCAAATACAGGTATATCAGGCAATTAAAGAAACGGCCAGTGAGAAGGGGACTTTACTTATCATTAAAAATTATAGCGGTGATATTATGAATTTCAAGAATGCGGCGTATCTGGCTGGTGAAGACGGAATTCCGGTTGACTATATTAAGGTTGACGATGATATCGCTGTGCAGGATAGTCTATATACCGTAGGCCGCCGTGGTGTTGCCGGGACCGTGCTTGTACATAAGATCGCAGGAGCCAGTGCCGAACAGGGTAAAAGCTTGCGGGAGGTGAAAGAAGCAGCGCAGAAAGCGGCAAATAATGTTAGAAGTATTGGTTTTGCCTTCAGCTCCTGTACAGTTCCTGCAAAAGGAACACCAACCTTTGATATTGGGGAAGGTGAGATGGAATATGGTGTAGGCATCCATGGTGAGCCAGGTATCAAAAGGGAAAGGGTCATTTCCGCAGATGAATTGGCGCATAGAATGGTTTCGGCACTTTTAGAGGATCTAAAAATCAATGGAGCCCCGGAGGAAATTGCTTTGTTGGTCAACGGCTTTGGCGGGACTCCTTTGCAGGAATTATATGTTCTGAATAATGCAGTTACCAGGGAATTATCCCATAAGAATATTGCTATTAATAGAACCTTCGTAGGCAATTATATGACCAGCATCGATATGCTGGGGGCATCCGTATCCATTATGAAGCTGGATGGCCAGCTAAAAGAACTTCTGTCATTCCAGTCGGATGCGCCGGCATTTAAAGTGGATGGACCGGTGGAAAGGGTAAAATATGTTGATTTAGCGGTATTAAGTGAATCAGCAAAGGATGTTTCCTTCCAGGTAGAGACAGAGGAAATCTTTTCGATCCTCCATAACAACCGTATTTCATTGGACAATATGATTTATATTATTGACAAAATGAGTGAATGCATCATCAGAAATGAAATTCCCTTCTGTGAACTTGACTCACATGCAGGTGATGGTGATTTTGGTATGAGTATTGCCAAAGGCTTTAAACAGTTAAAAAGAGAGTGGAAGGATATTGTTGGGAATAAAGCACAATCCATCGGAAGCTTTCTGGATGCCTGCTCATTAGTTATCATGGAGTATTGCGGCGGGGCGTCGGGTCCCATCTGGGGTTCTGCGTTCAGGGCTGCAGGAAAAAATGCCGGTGATAAAACATCGCTATCCCTGACTGAGTTCGCAGGCCTGCTGCAGGCGGCGGTCACAGGAATCCAGAACACTGGGGAGCGTTCTTTTGGCAGGGGGGCAGTCGTAGGAGATAAGACACTGATTGATGCTTTGATCCCCTGTGCCGGTTCATGGACAGAAAGTGCAAAAAACTGTGTAGATGCAAAGACGGCATTTGAAGCGGGTGCAGAAGCGGCAGTTGCAGGAGCCAAATTAACTGAAAAAATTGTGGCAAGAATGGGCCGTGCAGGTACGGTCGGGGATAGAAGCCTGGGTTATCCTGATGCAGGGGCATATGGATTAGGGGTTATTTTTACTGAGATTGCACAGAGCATAAAAGTAAGCTGATGTATGAGCAAATGGGTATAGTTTAAGAACCCGGTGAGGTTATGTGTTTTAGGGAGGGTGTTGTAAAAAGAAGAGCTTATACCGGTATATGGCAGTATTATCCGCTGATATCTGCAATATACGGTAGATTCCTTTTATTTTACAACACCCTCTCTGTTGTAGAAAAAGCTAAAACAGGCTGAGGAAGAATTAAAGCTACATTCTCCCAGCCTGCTTTGTAAGTTTTTACTTCCAATTTTCTGTTTCTAGTTCTTTTACTTCCAATTT
>JARKQP010000458.1 GCA_029974875.1 Mobilitalea sp. | reverse complement strand
AGGGGCAGCCTGGATTTTAATAAGCTTAGGGAAATCCTTGCGGATTCCTTCATCACATCACCCAGCTTACCTGTCAAAATGACTTCTCCGCCTCCTGCCATATCAGTTGCTTCTATAAATAGGATCTCCCCGCCAACCGGCGTCCAGGCCAGCCCTGTAACTACGCCCGGAGGATTATCCTGCTGCACCTGATCATGTCTGGATACCTTCCGTCCCAGGATATCTTCTAACTGCTCTTCCCTTACCTGGTATGGGATGTCTGTCTTATTCGATACAATTTTCTCAGAAGCTACCCTGGCAATCCCGTCCAATTGCTTCTTTAACCCTCTGACACCTGCCTCCAGGGTGTATTCACCAATAACCTTCCTGATCACTTCATCCGAAACCACCAGCTGCTCCTTCGTCAGCCCGTGCTCCTCAAGAGTTTTGGGAACCAAATGGTTCTTAGCGATATGGAACTTCTCCTCAGAGGTATAGCTGGAGATCTGTATTACTTCCATCCTGTCCAATAAGGGCTCTGCTATGCTTTCTGTGGAATTCGCAGTTGCAATAAAGAATACATCGGACAGATCATAGGGTAAATCCAGATAATGGTCCGTAAAGGTGTTGTTCTGCTCCGGATCCAATACCTCCAGTAAGGCGCTTGCCGGATCTCCGCTATAGCCTCCAGTCATCAGCTTATCCACCTCATCCAGAACCATCACCGGATTGGTTGTACCGGCCTTTCGGATGCTTTGGAGGATTCTTCCTGACATTGCACCCACATAAGTCCTACGGTGTCCGCGGATCTCTGATTCATCCCTGATACCTCCAAGGCTAAGACGGATATATTTCCTGTCAAGGGCTTCTGCAATGCTTTTACCCAGACTGGTTTTTCCTGTTCCCGGAGGTCCCACCAGTAGAAGGATGGAGCCCTTCTTATCCTTTTTCAGCTGCATGACCGCCAGGTGCTGGATAATCCTGTCCTTTACCTTATCCAGACCGTAGTGCTGGTCGTCCAGGATACGTCTTGCCTCTGCCAAGTCCACTTGCTTACTCTCTGCTTTTTTCCAGGGAAGGGACACCATGAACTCCAGATAATTGCGTATCACGTTATATTCTGTCCCATTCGGTCCCTGAGCCTGCAGCTTGTCCAGTTCCTCCAGTGCTGATTCCTTAATCTCCTCAGGCATCTGGGCCTCTTCGATTCTGGTTAAATACTCCTTATCCTTCTTCGTCCGGCCTTCCTTGCCCTCATTCAGCTCCTCCTGGATTGCCTTTAGCTGCTCCCTTAAAACCTGCTCCCTATAATGCTTGTTTGCTTTTTCTGAAAACCTCTCTGCCATCTGGATCTGTAATCCGATCGCTTCCTTCTGCTTCAGAAGATAATCCATAAAGCGCAGGCTCCGCTCCTTCATGGACGGGGTGGCAAGCAGTTCATATTTTTCCTCGTTAGAGATGGGCATAAACTGGGCAAGGTATACAATCAGTGAATTCAATTCCTGGATGCTGTCAACCACAGAGATATAACGATCCCCATTCGGGAACTTTTCGCTGATTTCCCTTGTGATTTTCTTAATATAAGCCAACATGTCCGCCTGACCCTTCTCATCCATATCCTCAAACTCCGGACTCTGCTCAAATTGGCTGTAGATATAATCCTCTTCTATATTCAGATTTTTTACCTCAACCCTATCCAGAACCTTAATGGTAAGCTGGACGCCCTTGTCAGATTCCTGTACATCGTCAATCTGGAATGAGATTCCGATCTTATAAAAATCCTCCTCAGAAACACTCTTCTGGTTAAAATTCTGCCTTAACGGTAATGCGATATTGGCTAACTCCTCGTCCTCCAGATATCTTATCTGGTCTTCGCTCAGATTGCTGATGCTGAGCTTTGTAACTGCCCCCGGCAGTAAAACTATGTTCGAGATAGGAATAACAATTCCCATCCTTGCGTTCTTCTCTATATTCATCATACAAATCCCTTTCCTTTCTGGTGTGCTGACACGTTCATCTTTAAGCTAACAGTGCTAAATATCAGTACACTAATCTACATTCATAAGTGAATGTCCGCTGCTATACCAGTAATGCTTTCTGGATAATATAAATCAGTTCATTAAGCAGCTCTTCCTTTTCCTCCTTGCTTTTGCAATGATCCACTGCAATTGATTTAACCGGATAAAACATAATAGCCATTAAATTATCGTTACTATAGTTTTTTATCATTTGGTTATTCTTCATCTCTATCATCAGGTCATTGATCTTACGGATACCCTTGTTTACCATGCAACGGTTTGCAAGGGAGGGGCAGTGTGAAAACTGCTCCACAAAGCTGAATATTTCTTTGTTTCCGCAAATGTAATTATAGTAACTGGTAATAAGCATCTCAATTAGCTGCTGGCCTTGCATTTCCCGGTTTATGCTGTCTATCAGGTAGTCAAAGATTTCTTCCGCATATTCATTATATATATCATGAAGCATCATCTCCTTATTTTCAAAATAGATATAAACGGTTGCTGGAGAAACTCCGGCTGCCTTAGCAATTTTGGAGATAGAGGTACCATGGAACCCCTCCTCAAGAATCAATTTTATTACTGCTTCCTTTATGCTCTTTTCTTTCTCATCATCTCTCTTACGCATTTGACCACCTCGTATCTTTATAATAAATGATCATTCATTTATTGTCAA
>JARKQP010000444.1 GCA_029974875.1 Mobilitalea sp. | reverse complement strand
AAATGAGGTTAATAAAGAGCTGCTCCAGGAAAAGCAGTCCATAGAAGGAACGATGAGAAATTACTGGCTATCCAGCCTGTTAGAGGAGAGCACCGAGGAGAATTGGGAGAAATATTATAAAAGTATGCCGGATGCCCCCCTATCCCGGATAGATGAGTATAATCTAATGGTAATCATCCTGCATCTGGATAATTTCCGGGTAAACCGCCGTGGCTTCATAGAGGGGGATAATGATCTGCTGTTGGCCAGTATATCGAATATAACCAGTGAGCTTATGGAAGGATATATCATAGAGCCGGTTAGAAAAGAGGCGGACGAGCTGGTGGTAATTATTGACTGCATGGATAGGGGAGCAGACCAGGAGCCCGTAAAAGAAAAGATCAGGAAAATGCAAAGCTTTGTTAAGGAGTATTTTGATATCACTGTTTCTGTAGCTTATAGCCATATCAGCAGCGAAGCAAAGGAGCTGTCGCATTTATATGAAAAAGCCCGTAAGTTCGCCAGTTACCGGATTATCTATGGAGAGAATTCTTTCCTGGGAGAGGATGAATGCCGGAATAATGTACATAACCGTGACACCTCTTACCCCAGGGACCTGAAGAAACGGCTGGAAGAGAAGCTGAAGCTGGCCAACCAGGAGCAGATACAGGAGGCGCTGGAGAAAATACGGGAAGCAATTTGCGGACTTTCCTATGAAAATATCATTATAAGCATAATGTCGTTAATAACAGAAATCAATATGGTCATGAATGAAATAAATATGGCAAGAAATAATCCGGTGACGATTAACTTCAGCCATATTTATAAAAAAGTTATAGAAGTGGATTATATTGACCAGATTTTTAAAGAATTATCCGAATACATCAGCTCCATCCTATCAGACACCTATCAGAAAAAGGAGAAGGAATTTGATAAGGAAAAATTATTTGTACAAACGGTCCAGGAATTTGTGAACAAAAATTATAGTGACGAGAAACTTTAATCCCAGTCAATCGCGGATAACATGAATATGTCAGTCCGTTATGTGATGAAAAAATTCAAGCAGTGCACAGGGATATCAATCAATGAATATATTCTGGATGTACGAATGAAACAGGCAATATATCTTTTAAAGCATTCTACAATGCCTGTCAATAAAGTGGCGGAGAATATAGGAATAGAGAATGAAAACTATTTCTACCGGCTTTTCAAAAAGGTTTACGGGTGCACACCCAGAAATTTTTCTGATAGGAATTGGTAGTATATTTTTAGACATTACACTGTAAAATACGCACATTACTGTTTATAATGCAGTAAATGTGCGTATTTTTCAGTAGTCATGGGCGCTGGGTGCCTGCTACAATCCTGATAGCAGCAAAGGGCTGTGCAGATAAAAATATATAGGGAGGTTTTTAACAATGAGGAAAGTAATGAAAAAAATTATTGCATTAGGTCTTACTGGTTTGATCGCTGTAGGCAGTTTGGCAGGCTGCAGCAAATCCGGGCCATCCGAAGCGAATGGCAGTAATGGAACAACTGTCAATAATGAAAGCAAAAGCGGCACGGATGCCGCCGAAACCATTCCAATTAAATGGTATATGGCAGGCTCCGGCCCCCAGGCAGATGTGAAAACAGTGGAGAAAGCAGTCAATGAGTATCTGCTGGATACCTATGGTATGAATATTGACCTGCAGATTATTGCCACGGATTATGCAAACTATCCGCAAAAGATGCAGATGGTAATCTCCTCTAGCGAGGAATATGATATTTGCTGGACCTCTAGCTGGAATAACAATTACTATGATAATGTAAATAAGAATGCATTCATTCCCCTGAATGAACTGTTAAAGGAAAAAGCGCCGGAGCTATTGGCTTCCATGGAGCCCTCTATCTGGGATGCCGTTAAAGTAAAAGGAAATATTTACGGAGTTCCGTCCCAGCAGATATTCCCGAAGCAGAACTATGTTGCAGTTGTAAAGGAATATGCGGATAAATATGGCTTAGATATCAGCAAGGTCCAGAAGCTGGGTGACCTGGAGGAATTCTTTAAGCAGGTAAAGGCAGATAATCCTGATATATATCACTTCGCAGCCTCCAGCAATAGCCTGCTGTCAAAAAATGCTTTAGCGGTGGGGTATGAGCCGATTATCGGTATGAGTATTCCCGGTGTATTTAAGCTTGGGGATGACAGCCTGACTGTATATAATCAGTATGAAACGGATGAAGTGAAAGAATTCTACGAGATGATGCACCGCTGGGTAGAGGAAGGACTTGTGCGTGCGGATGCTGTTACTGTTTCGGACAATGCGGTACCTGAGATGAAGGCGGGAAAGCATATTGCGACCATCAATGCGACCTTTA
>JARKQP010000437.1 GCA_029974875.1 Mobilitalea sp. | reverse complement strand
TAAAGGTGATATCTTAATCTGGTCTGCCAGTGATATTACATCCTTGCTGCCGGCTTCCTCCGGTAGGATTACATAATCGGAGCAGTGAATTAAGTCTATCAAAATGTAGCCCTCTTCATCCACCTTATAATTCGTGCTGTTTGGCAATGCTTCTAATTTTCCTGCCTCACTGTTATAATGGTACAGGTATACCCGGTCTCCAGCCTTTATCCCTTCCTGGTTCCCTACATAAATCCGTACTTGAGCCTGTGCCGGTAATACCCCGTGGTGGTCAAAGCTTACGACCAGCCCATGGGTTCCCGCTTTCGCAGCATTATTATTGAACAGGGCTTTTATCTCTTCTTTATTCCTGATTGGTTCAACCTTTATTGTTAAATTAATATCCCCGGTTTTTCCGGAGGATTTCTCCAGGTTCTCACCGTTGAAGCTCCAGGAATATAATTCTTTTCCTTTTTCATCCGTTACTGTTAAGCTAATATCCTTTCCGTTCTCTTTTGCCGCTTCCATGATGCTGGAATCCAGCTTCAGCCTGACACCATTATTACGCAAGCTATCGGACAGAGGGATGGAAATGTTTGCCCCTGAGATACTCTTGTCCTTCAGTTTCTCTACGATATTCTGTGAGGCAATCGGTAGAACACTATCCTTTGGAACTCCAGCTCCAGTAATGCGGACAGCCGCTTCTACCTTCCCTCCGTCCACAACGGTTGAAACGCTCGTGTTAGCATCAATCCGCTCCACTACCGGTGTTGGCGTTGGAGTAGATGCCGGCGCTGTAGTCGGCTGAGGTATAGGATCCGGCACAGGGTTTGTCACTTGGTTCTGTCTGTACAGTGCCGTTACCGTCAGGTCAGCCGTCACATTGTCAAAGGCCTTATCCCAGCCGGTAAAGGTATACCCAGCCCTGCCCGGGCTGACAGGTGCCATCGCCCTATTCCCTTTATTTACTGTCTCAGTCTTTAATATGGTTCCGTCCCAGTCTATGAAGGTCACGGTATAGGCCTCCGTCAGTCCCAGGATTGTTACTGATGCAACACCTGATGTCACGCCGTCGCAGATAACCGCAAAATAATAAGTTCCTTCCGATACTGTTTCATCCATCACAACCGTTATACTTGATCCGCTTACCGATATGGCGCTGCCGGATACGGTTAAACCAGTTGGTGCATATGAGAGATTACCGTTTTCATCACACCAGTATGCCGTTACCGGGATATCATCTGCTATATCCTGTGCGGTCACTGTATAGGTCGCCGTGCCCGGTGTCCCTGCGGTTAATGTCCCGTTCTGTGTACCAACCGCTATACTCTTGCCCGGGAGCATTTCCGTTATATCAATCGTAACTGCCCCGACGCAGGAGTCCATATACCATAGGTATACCACCCTATCCCCTACGCTCTTTTCCACCTGGATGGTAAGGGTCGTATCTCCGGCGCTCTGATTACCGATTGCAATGATGCTTACACCTGCCACAGAAGCTGCCTGAGTAGTATCTCCATCTTTAATGCAAAAATCCTCTGCCGCAAAGCTTATAACATTCTCTCCGGCAACCGTTATAATATCAATTGTGTCCGTTGCTGCTACCGTACCGGGAGCTTCCAGGGTAAACAGAACAGAGGCTGTTTGATCGGAGCCAAGAGCGACACTTCCTCTTGCAGCAGCTTTCAGTTCTTCGTATCTGGCTTTTGCTGCAACAAGCACGCTGTAATTAGTAACCAGTGCCTTCTGCTCCTCCGTCAGCGCATTGTATGCGGCATCGGCTTCATCAATCAATGCTTTGGATGCAGCGGTGTACTCGACGGGGCCTATGGCATCAATCTTTTCTTCTGCCGCCTCTGCAAGCTCCTCGTCAGACCGTTCCTTCAGTAGGTTAATTGCGTTCTCCAGAGCCGCCTTCGCATAGTCAATTTCATACTGGGTAGCATTTATGTCCGCCACTACATTCTTAGCAGCATCCAGGCTTTTTGTAAAAACCGCCCACATATCATCGCTGCAGGTTCCTTGTTCATCACTCTTATGGGCATCATATAGTTCCTTCAGTGCTGTATTGTTTGTTACGGAATTAAGCTTAATATAATCAATGCTTATTTTCCATCCGGCGGTATTGGACGCATTCCTTCCAACAACAAGGTACTTGAATTCATGGCTTCCCTTCTGGAGATAAACCGTGTTTTCACCCGTGGATTCTACCCCCTTAGTACTACTGGCGTACATGTCGAAATCCTCATCACAGATAATGCCGTCAACATACAGGTTGACTACGGCTCTGCTCGTACTGGTACGGGTGCAGGTGATTACTTTGTAGTATCCGGCTTCCGCAATATCACAGCTGAGAGTTGCATAGCTACCTGCACCCTGCGTTGCTATTTCCACATACTTCCCGTTACTTGCACCGGATTGGTCATAGGCATTATATGTAGATCCTGAGGATACTGAATATACCGCCGATTCCGCTTCGTATTTTAGAACCAGTCCATTGATTGCCGTTTGCAGGGATAGTTTGGCCGCATCTACCGCCGACTGCTCTGCATTTGCATTATTAAGTACCGTCAATACACCATCTCTGGCTGTTGTAAATGTTGTCCAGTTAGCAGACACATAGTTTCCCTGTACCATGTCCTTACATGCATCATATAGCCTCTGCAGGGCAGTTTTGTCAGGCACAAGAATCGATGTAGCTGTATCCTTGAAAGCTTCTAATGCTTCCTGCAAGTTCTTTATTATTTTCGCTAAACGAGGCGCATCGACAGCCGGATCGCCTAAAAGATTTCTGGACGTTTGAATTTCTGCCTGCAACACTTGTATATCTTTTGCTAAATAAACATCCGTCTTTCCAGCTTCTGCTTCTGCCTCTGCAATCAGTGCAGCTAATTCCGTCGTTAATTCTTCCACTGTTTTATCAGTATTCTCCAAAAGGTTATCAATTGCTGCCTGTAATAAGGCTTTCTGAATATCAATTTCAGACTTTGTCGGATTTTCTTTCTCCAATACCACCTTGGCACTCTCTAGCGCTGTCTGCAAATCCTCCCAAGAATCATCTGTATAATCCCCCTGTTCTATGTCCTTATATTCATTATATAGGGCTTCCAGTCCGCTTACATCTATAACACTGCCTTCTTTCGTCAGCTTCAGATAATCAATTCCTACTACATAACTGCTACTGCTTGCATTCTTGCCGGTCACAACATATTTAAAAGTATGAGTACCCTTTGTAAGCTCCACTTCACCGGAGGATGCAACAGGAAAAGCCGCACCGGCAGCATACATGTCGATTGTTCCTCCTAATGGCACATCATCAACATATAGCTGTACCGTTCCCCTACTATTAGCACTTCGGTAACAGGTATCAACTTGATAAACACCATCCGCAGGTACATCGGCAGTAATTGTTACATAATCCCCCGGTGCACTTGCAAGTACCTTAAACCAGCCTCCGCCACTTGCTCCGTCGTCCCAGGTTTCAGTCGTAATTCCTTCCTTAGCTACCGCATTCGATTCGGCTTCAATCTTCAGCTCAACCTCTTCTTCAACCGGAGCAAGAGCACCTTCCATTGTGACAATGCGCAAACACTCATAAGCCGGTACTGTTGCAGATACCCTATTATCTGTAGTAGCCACTAAATTAGTTTTATAATCAGTTTCCGCTATCCAATTATTATCATCATCATAATATCCGAGTTCTGCTGATTCGATACCATCGATGCTCACGTTATCAATGGTAAAGGTATCTGCTTTTGTATTTAATAAGGCAATTTCATTATCATTCTTATTTACGGCGATACCAACTCCGTTCTGAGTCGTTATAAAGCTTACACTCTTATTGCCGCCAAGAACTTCGTTCTGTTCATATGTTCCGGCAGCAATGGAATCGGCATTAAAATACATAAGCTGATTTCCACCTGCAGCACCCGGCGCTAATGTCGCCAGATCATACCCTATTTTTTTCAGCATATTGTTGGTCTTGAATAAAGCAGGTATTACACTGTCAATAGGTGAGAATTGTTTTGTACTTTTGTTATATGTATAGATTTCACAGCCGTCGCTGCTGGAGGCATCATATATCGTAACATAGGCTCCGCCCGATAAGGAAGCCAGCACATCCTCCGCAAGATAGAGCCCGCCGCTTCTGTTATCTTTTTGCCCAAGCTCCATTATCATAGTCAAATTCTTTCCCTGGGCAAACTGTTGACCTGCAACGCCCTCCAATGCTAGCTGGCTTGTAGTTTTGCGGTAATGGTCAATACCGATGAAATCAGTATAGGTTCCTTGCGCTGTTGCCCTCATTTTCTCATTGTATGCCACAGCTTCAACATCCGCGCTCTCATCCAGATTTACTCTGGTCCACACAGGATAATCTGATGTCTTTACCGCTTCTCCTAGATTGTTATTGTATTCCCACAGGGTGATTTCCCTGAATTCACTATCCGTAACATTTAAGTCTTCCTGCTTTTCTACGCAGGTATCGCACATACAATGCTCTGTTTTTTTGCCGCCATGGAGTCTTCCCACTCCTGGTTCGTTTGATAACTGGCAGCCAATGACTACATCATCTCCACGTGTTGCAATATGGTCAAATACTTTTTTGATTGCTTCCGCTTCTTTTGCGCGTAAAGCCAAATCATTTTTACACATAATATAGCCATAAACACCAGTAATAGCTGTAGCACCTTCCTTTTTCAAGAGCGGCGTTCTATTTGTGTCATCATCTAAGGTCTTCTGATAATTTGTATGTACCCAGACCGGCACCCTGGCATCTGTACTTAACGTACATGTGTCAGTTCCGAACCAGAGAACTTCAAATTTCAGCCCTGCATTTTTTGCATAATCAATGGCTTTGTCCAAATAAGCGAAATCAAATTCATCATCATCCGCATAAATAAGCTGCGGTGGATAATTTGCCTCGTCAAACCCTCCCAATACAATCGGAGTGGCGGAATTATTGGCAGCCCCCATTACTTCCTGAATCACGAAGGATACTGTACCATCTGCGACTGCTGCTGATGTTTTCAAATAATTTGAAATATCAAAATCATAGTAGTTGACAGACAAAATCTTATCGACAATCTCGCTTTTCTCACTTCCATCCGGCGTCTCTGCCACCAGAACCGCATCATCCTTGTCCACGTTATATCCCGTATGCCCCGGTGCATTGTCCCAGGTGATGCTGTCCTTACTCCAGGTATCGTTTGAAATACCGTATATCCTGATCATCCTGGAACTACTTAAGGTGTTTTTATTGTATAGCCGAATCTTTGCTCCATCAATCTCTGCTTGTGTCATGTCGGAAATCTTAAATTTTATGTATCCTAAGGATTGATTGGCCGCATTACTTGCATCATAGGCAATTTGTAATGCACCGGTACTATAATTTGTACCTGAATTGGCTCCACCCCTAATGTAGGCGCTTTCTACCGCTTTTACGTTGTGGTTTGGCTGAACATCTGTCCATCTTATCTGGCTGTTTGCAACTGTAAAACCATCCGCCGCTGCCTTATGAAACAAGTCCTGCAGCTGTGCATCATCACAGGCATAATTCGGGTCATCTCTTAATTTGTCAATACGGATTTGAATAGCATTATACCAAAATGGTTTTCCTCCTACCTCCAGTACTGTCGAACGCGTATAATCACTGTTATCAATTGCCACTTCAGAAACCGGTGTAGCTTCCTCTTTATCTGCTGCCTGCACCGGAAGTGGTACCATAGAAACTGTGAGTACAGTACAAAGTACAGTGCTTATAAACCGCTTTATACGCAGCTTACCTTTTTTTCTCACTAGACTTTTCATTTTCCTTCTCCTTTTTACATCCTTTGAAAACCATAAATTGTTTCAGTATTATTTTAATAAAAAACTTTTACTAAAGAAATGTTAAAATCCGATATTCCACTTGTAAAAAATAGATATACTTTTAAATAGTACAAATTAATTTTTATTAAAAACAACCATATACAATCGGATAGGAGGTAGATAATTATTTTTTCTACCGACCTCCCAGTCGAGTAAGCAAGAGGGCTTTAACCCATAAGATTGTGCCCATACTGGTCAATCGAAAAAAGGTACCTGAAACAAATTTCAAATTGTCTCAGATACCTGTCATTTCCGGTATAAATTATATTTTACCTTAATATTCTGATATGGCTTCTCTTCGCAGAAAGAATCAAATTTAAACTGTATCGGCAGTCACTCTGCCCTCAATGGCTAATCATATTTTTTTAAAGCTGCCCTTACCGCCCCTGGACCTGCCAGCATCTCATTTAAATAACCAACGACAGTCTCTGCCATCTCCACATCGTACAGACTGACACCAAAAATTCCCACATCTTCCAGCAATGGTTTCAGCCTGCCTATATCCGCCTTATCTCCAAGCTTCAAGTCTGCAACATATGGCGTTACTACATCCAGAAGGGGATCCGGGCTTAAGCGGAATTCGTTCCCTCCATCATCAAGCCCTGTCAGATAGCGCAGCCAGCCGGCAAATACAAGCGGAATTCGTTTCAGGCTCTTTACCTTCAGCCCGGAGGAAGCCTGATATGCCTTAATTGTCTCTCCAAAGCGGATTGCCAGCTTCTGGGACGTATCTGTGG
This sequence comes from Mobilitalea sp., assembly GCA_029974875.1. The sequence continues at coordinate 19,616 of JARKQP010000437.1, read as the reverse complement.
CAATACGCTGGGGCGTGTCCGGCATAAAGGGATTCGGGATACGTACCTTTAATACGGTATCAATGAATTCTTTCGGGTTCAGGATACCCGGATTAATGACCACCGGAAGTCCCTCCTCATATCCTATGCTTTCCACCAGCTTCTTCAGTTCCCCATCCTTCATTTCCTCGGAAATCTTCTCATATCCAAGGAGGCAGCCGAAGATAGCCAGTGCCGTATGCAGCGGGTTCAGGCAGGTACAGACCTTCATCTTCTCAACCTTATCCACTGTCTCGCGGCTGGTAAACATCACACCGCCTTTTTCCAGCTCGGGTCTTCCATTCGGGAATGCATCTTCAATTACTAGATACTCACATTCCTCCGCATTTACAAAGGGCGCTACGTAGGTGCTTTTCTCTGTAATAACCGGCTCCAGCTCTTCTACGCCGTCATTCTTTAAAATTTCCTCCACGGATGCATCCGGGCGGGGAGTAATCTTATCAATCATGCTCCACGGAAATGTCACCCTATCCGAATTTATATATGCTACAAACCCTGGATCCACAAGCTGGTTTCCCGCCCATTTTTCCACAAAGGTATGGACTGCATCGTACAATTTATCACCATTATGCGAACAATTGTCCATACTCACCATGGCAATGGACTTTTCCCCTGCCTCGAACCGGGTATACAGAAGGGCTGCCACCTTGCCAATATAGCTCCCCGGCTTCTCCGGACCCTTCCTGAAATCTTCTTCTACATCCTGTATCAGCTCCCCCTTCCCCGTCACAAGGCTGTATCCCTTTTCTGTGATAGTGAAGCTTGCCATCTGAAGGGAGTCCTTTCTGAAAATCTCTTTCAGCCGCTGAAAACCGGTCCCGTTATCAGAATCTAAGGTAAGGGATTCTACTACACTTCCCACTACTGTCTTCTCTATGGTTCCATCCGCCTTCAAGGTGACCAGAATACTGTAGTCATCGTGGGGACGGTTCATTTTTTCAACGATTTCATAGTCGAACCCTTCCGCCACTACCAGACCCCGATCCAGAATCCCCTGATTAAGAAGGTTTTGCACTACATTGGCCTGGAAGGCGCGGAAGATGTTTCCTGCCCCAAAATGTACCCAGACAGGCTTCTCTTTTGTCTTGTCAGCTACCTTTTCGCTGTCAAACTCAGGAAGTACGTACCCTGCAGTCTTCCACTGTTCTATGTCCGCAAGCCCCTGTTTATTTAATTTCATATCTACCTTGCCCCTTTCTCAATTGCTTCCCACAGGCCATTCAGATAAGCCGCTCCCAGTGCCCTGTCGTAGAGCCCGTAGCCTGGCATTGCTACCTCGCCCCAAATCATGCGCCCATGATCCGGACGGATAGGGCCATTAAAGCCAGTTTCATACAGTGCCTTCATAATCTCATACATATCAAATGTCCCATCCGAGGACAGGTGTGCCGACTCCTCAAAGTCAGTGGGCGAATTGAACTTTAAATTACGGACATGTGCAAAGTGAATTCTTCCTTTCAGGGAACGGATCATATCCGGGAGCTTATTCTCCAGGTTCGTTCCGTAAGAGCCGGAGCAGAAGGTCACGCCATTGTGGGGATTATCCACCAGCTTCATCATTCTCAGGATATTTTTGTTATTCCTGATGATCCTTGGAAGCCCGAACACACTCCATGCCGGGTCATCCGGATGGATTGCCATGTTGATATCGTATTTATCGCAGACAGGCATAATCCTCGTCAGAAAGTATTCCAGGTTTTCAAATAATTTCTCCTCATCCACATCCTTGTACAATTCAAATAATTCCTTTACATGCTTCATTCTTTCAGGTTCCCAGCCCGGCATAAGGATTCCGTTGGCATCCCCTACAATAGATTCAAACATTTTCTCCGGCTCCAGGGCATCAACCGCTTCCTGGGAATATGCCAGAACGGTAGAACCGTCCGGTCTTACACGTGCAAGCTCTGTTCTGGTCCAATCAAACACTGGCATAAAGTTGTAGCATACCAATTGGATGCCTTCCTTTCCCAGGTTCTCCAACGTCTCAATATAATGATCAATATATTGATCCCTGCCTTCGCTCCCCACCTTAATCGCTTCATGGACATTCACGCTTTCAATCCCTGCAATACGAAGTCCTGCCGCTTCTACCTCATCTTTCAGCGCATGGATTCTCTCCCGGCTCCAGACCTCTCCCGGCGCCGTATCATACAAGGTCGTAATCACTCCCGTAACGCCTGGGATTTGGCGGATTTGCTGCAAGGTAACCGTATCAAAATTGGATCCATACCATCTTAATGTCATTTCCATAGTTTTGCCTCTCTTATTTTTTAGTTATCGGGGGAGTTTTTACGGTAGTACAAACTCTATTTTGGCGGTTTCATTCACTCCTATATGAAGTTCAAGCTCTCCATCCTTTAAATGATAATCGGATAATGCATTGACTTTCAAGCCCGTCCAGCCATATTTGCAGCGAATTTTTATATTTTGCTCGGCTAGAGAGATAAATTCCAATTTCATATTCCTATTGTCCAGATCCCATATAAATTTATTAATTTCTGCAAAGGTCCTTAATGACATCCCTCTTAAACACCCCTTCCTGAAACTGCCTTGTGGCAAAGCCGGAAGCAATTCTATAATTCCCGGCCTGGAATAAATAAGGCATTCCAATAATACCGTTGGCAGAGCTCCCTGCCCATCTGGGAATGCTTGCCTCTTGTAGGGATTATGCACTGTTGCAAAATTATCGTTTACATAACCACATTCCAATACAAAGCGCAGCATTTTTTGCATCAGCCAGGAATCCTTTAATCTTGCAGCCGCCTGTGCCCGATGCATTAATCCGTGGCAGGATTCATTACCGACAGCCCTCATCCGGTTTGCGATAAAAGCTGCCTGGTATAATTCCGGATCAATATCCGGCTGGAATTCGTCTCCAGGATATGCCCCATATAAATGGGAAGCATGCCTGTGATCATATCTTTCCTCATATTCCTCCCATGCCCATTCCTTTAACTCACCATGCTCATCCAACAGGTATGGCGGGAGCTTGTCTAATAATCTCTGCCACCGTCCATAATCATCCTTTGTTCCTATATCCTCCTCTTTTCCCAAGGTTAATAAAACCTGCAATACTTCTCTGCATACAGATATATCCATTGTAGCGTTGATAACTGCCATGACCTTTACATTTTCGGGGAAATTCTCCGGTGAATAGGAAGGTATGAACATAAGCTTACCGTTATTATCCTCTATCGTCAGAAAATCCTCATAAAGCCCCGCAAGCTCTTTATATAAGGGAAGTATACGCTCTCGTAAAAAGGTCCTGTCTCCCGTACAGTAATAGTGTTCCAGGAACGGCTGTATGCACCAGCCGGAGCTGGATATCCAGAAATGATGAGGCCAGTACTGCCCAAAATGGTTCAGTTTTCCCATTTCCTCATCTGGATGTCCCGCAATAAAAAATCCTCTTGTACCTAAAATTCTTTTTGCATTTTCCCTTGCGTCTTCCAGCTGTTTCTCAATCCAGCTGAAAAAAGATTCCATCATTTCAGGCAAATTAGCAATATTACCACAGGAGATCTGGTGATTTACATTAATGTTTACATGACCATAAATTGGGGGGAATTCTCCGCATTCATTCATTAGAAAAAATCTTCCCATATCAACCATAGCTTCCATGTATGCAGGCACTATTTCCTGGCTCATATACTGCTTTTTCTTTAATTCGACAGTAGACAGAAGATAGTCCTCCTCATCTCCTCCCAAATCTACGGTTAAGCGTCTGAAAATGGGCTGATGGACATCCAGATGACGTTTAAAGAGCTTATCAAAATCCAGATTAATGTTTATATCCTCTAACAGACTTATTGAATTTACAGTAGAGTTTTCTACTGATATCTTTTCACATTTCACAAAAATTGTAACCTCACTAGTGTTCTTTATAATGATACCATCCTCACAAACCTCTGAAATACCACCGCTTACCGTAATCCTGGCTGCAAGGGCATAACTTCCATGGTCATAATTGTAAATCCCGTCCGCTAAGATAGCATCCTGCTTATAGTGAATATCTACCTTAGGTAGCTCCGGCATACTGTCAGACCATCCAGACCGGCCATTCGGTACATCATTTGGCGAAAAATGCTGTCTGGTATACTGTTTCTCTGGAAATACCCCTGATAATTTTATGTTTAAACGCCCTTCCGGCCCCTTAATACGGATTACTCCTATGTGATCTGCCCTGGAACAGAAGTATTCCTGTTTAAAACTCCCGTTATCATCGTTCCATGATGTGGTAACCATTGCCAAGTCCATATTAAGAGTCTGAATATAGTCCCTCACCCCGTTGGTATCCCTTTTTATATGTAATAGCAATGCCGGATGATGAGGCGTGGTAATAAAAGTACTTGGTGTTCCGTTCTGTGCTGCTTTCATATCCGCATATTCAGCTGCTTCCTGATATTTCCCTTCTAAAATCATCCTTCTTATTTGCGGAATCTCCTCTGCCAGAAGTGGGGCTTTCGGAGGCTTTTTCCACTGGAATGCCAGTAACTTTTCATGTTCAATACAGATTTCTTCCTGCTCCGGGTCACCAAGCCCCGTCATCATCAAAGTTCCGTTTCCTGTTTTCAATCCGTTATAAAGTTGGCGGGCAGGATCAGTAACGGTAATAATATGGCGCCCTGAAATGCCTTTTCTTCTTTCTACTTCCAAAGGTATAATCTTCATAAATATCTTCCTCTCTTCTCTTTATCTTTGTTGGCTTTTTTATTAGAAATTTTCTCAGATATCCCACTTTTCTTTCATCAGCGAAAAGATTTCCTGGTCTGTCAGATGATTTTCCATATTTAGAATCAGCATTACTCTGCGATCTTCTTCCGAATACAGAAATTCCCTCTGCCATCTAAAATAATGGGGGCCGTCATCCAAAGTACGGATCCATGACATCAACCCCTGCAGCACCCATACTGTCTGTTTGATATCTGTGAGGCATTCATTTCCATAAAACCCGTTCCATTTCCCGTGCTCCCTTTTATGCATAACCTGGTCTGCCGCCCTATATGCATCTGCTGCCTTTCCTGCTTCGTAGAAAGCCCGTTTTAGGTTTCCTTCGCAAAATTGTAGAAAACTCTCACCAAAAAGTGTAGCTCCTTTATAACAATAGGCATAAATCTCTCCATGAAGCTCAAGAGTATCCTCAAAAATCCGACGTTCATTTATTTCCAGAACAGGGGCTATCGCTTGACAATGATCTACAAACCTTCCATAGTCCATGGCTGCCTGTCGACACTTTGAAGTATACCACGCAATCTGCCCTTTCAATGTACTTTCCGAATTGGCCCATAGGAATTCCTCAGCATGTTTATTAATGTCCACAATCCATTGTGTTGCCAAAATCCTGGTTCCATGATTCGGAAACTGTTCTCCGGCGTGGTCATCTTCATTCGGACCATAACGAAGGGCACATTTCTCATATTCGTCAAAAAAACCAGCAATTAAATTAGAATGCTCCCTGCTGTAATAACATCCGATATATCCTACCTTATGTTCTCTGATATCTAGCTTTCCCCTTTTCCACATTTGTGCTATGGCATCTAGATAATATACATGGGGCTTTACATTGGAGCAATTGATAATCCAGAAATCTCTGGCTCCCTTTTCAAGTACTTGTGTCAGCTCATTCTTAATCAGCTCGCCCGGATTAGTCAGCATGGTAATATGGTTAGCTGCCTGCAAATCATAAAAGGACACATGATAATAAATTCCGTGTCTGTTGTCCTGGTTTTCAGGTAACGCAGGCACACGGGGGTTGTGATTTCCCTGTCTTCTTGATACCATCCTGCCATATCCATTGTCCGCCCATATCATGATTACGTCTTCTGGCAAATCCATGAAGCCCTTTTGGTAAAGCTCCATGGTTTCGCCATACAGGTTCGTACAGCATACCGCTGCTGGATCAGCTTTTTTTACCATACCATACTGCATTCGGATCAGATCGCTTATCAGCCTGCCACGGGCTTCATCCGTAACATATTGAGGGTCACTGTTCCAGAAGGGACAGTCTCCCTGTCCTCGAAAGCCCAGATTCCATATTACATGCATCCCCTTCTGCTTCTGAATTCCTTCCTCCCAGAGTCCGTGAAACAATTCCGGGTGTTCCGCATAAGAAGGGTTCAGGTGGGGGTATGCCCTTGCGAACATTTCTGCTCCCAGGGGTTCTGCATGGTGATGGGTAATATATAGTCCCATATCTGAAGCCATTTTACGATAGCGTGCTCCATTTCTGTCTGTCCCAGGTATTACTATGTTACCACCGCATCGCAACAGGGCTTCAAATACCATCTCCCAGGGCTTTTCTTTCACACGGTCTATACTCCAAGCCGAAATCAACACTTCATCATTGACAAACCAGCCTCTGTATCTCACAGCAAAAGGTTGGGATTCCCTGTAATAGCCCTCTGGTATAGGGATTCTATCCTGCTGTTCTAATCTTTGGTCATTCCAGAACCAAAACTCATGGATTCCAAGCAGTTCCTTGCTGATTCCATATATCCCATAAATCGCACCCAGTTCATCTGATGCTTCCAGTAGAAGTGTTCTGCCAACAAGAGCCAAACAATAGCACCCCGGTTTTAATTCAGCCCTTTTCAAACGGATTGAAATTCCCGCTTCCTCTGTATACTTCAGGACAGCCCCCATATCCCTCTCCAGATTTTGAATTGCTTTTCTTACAGCAGCAGTCATCAAATCAGCAAAGGATTCCTCTGCTGTAATCTCTGATTTACAAGTTAAATATTCACCCATGATTTCTCTCTCTCCTTATTTCACTTAATCTTCCCTCAAAGGAAAATCAAATCTTACATTCCAAGCTTTTTAGTCAGCCGAATATATCCGCATCTCTATTTCCCACTACTTCATCTTCCGGATCCGCATTTAAAATCCTGTCAAAGAAGTCATCCGTCAGATTCCCACAAGGCTGGAAGCTATTACTGGCAACATAGTCCAGTAATGACTGGTAAAAAGCCGCCGCTTCCGGCCGGTCTAATTGATTCATAAGTCTGATTCCACAGATCAGTACACCATTTCCTTTCCAGCTCCCTTCTACAACCAGACCCAGGCTTTTCTGCCTTGCCACATTATCTATCGTTCGTACCACCGGTTCTGCATCTGTTCCATCCAAAATAACAGACTTTCCGTTCTTTACCAGATTCCACCACAGCCATTCACTGTAATTTTCCGCAGGAAAGCCCTTAAAAGCCGGATGGTTCTTATCACAGAGGATTCCCATAGTTCCCGGCGGACTATATTTCTTAAACATAGGATAGCACCAGAAATCCGTAATAAAAGCTCCTTCCACCCCATATTTTATGGTGTCTGCTTCTGGCATCCAGAATATTCTTTTTCCCTTTTCAGCTGCATTTCTGGTATCCTCATTCCATTCCTTTGTCACATAGATATTAGATGGAATATGTACTTCCTTTACCTCCGGAAATATCCAAACAGGATAACTGTTCTGATAAGAGGTATCTTCCAGTTTTATGGTCAATATATATTTTTCTGCTTTGGTAATCCGGGGCAGCTGGATCCATACTTTAGAACACTGGTTTAGTTTTCCTGCCTTCAGACTGACTGCTCCGAAATTTTCACTCCATATTTCCTCTCCTGACCTGCTACGTAGATTGGCTTTCAGATCTCGATGCAAATCCTCTTCCCCATAATGGGCAACCAGGATATCAGCACACAATATCTCCTCCGTCCTCCAGATATAACGGGGCAGTTGCACTAGCAGGACTGTCTCACTGCAAAAATTTTTCCACTCCTTCGCATCCGTAAAGCATTTTTCTTCCATAAAGGAATCCAAAACTCCCACGAGAGCGGTTCCCTGTCCCGGAAAATCCTGCAGGTCCAAAAGCTGGATTCCTCCGAAATCCTTTGTTCTAAGAGCTGCTTCCAACTCTTCCCTGTAACATAACATGGCCAGCTTCCCAGAAGCATAGGCAAAATCCCTGTTCAACTTCAGCATACCTTTTACATCCATCTTCTTACGGAAAAGCTCCAGATTCCTTGCCCGCAAAACCCCTTTATACTTATGAATCTCTTCGAAATCCGGAAACACCTGAAATTGTCCCGCCTCATGTCCTATAATAGGAAGAGTGGTATTCTCTATTTCCCAGTCATAGTTTTTACAAGCGGAAGGGGGATTATTATTAATATGCCCTCTGGTAGAGTGAGGGGTTGACGCACGCACCCCTTTTCCTCCATATTCCGTGTGTCTGCTGTTCCATTCCCCCTCTGTCCAGAAAGTTGTCCAATAATCGGAATTTGCAGGTTGATGGGCATTCCAGAGGAAATTATTAGAGCCAATGGAATAAAGGTGTCTGTTATCATAACTCCGGCACAGGTCAACCAATTCTTCCATGCGCTTTTCATTTCCTGCAAGCTCATTTCCCCAGGCAAACATAACAAAGGATGGATGATTCCCATAACAGTCCAGGATATGGAGTGCTTCCCTTTTAAAATATTCCCATTCCTCATCCTTTTCAAAGGCACTGGAGGGATTCCAGTGAGGAAGTTCCGGCTGCATATAAATACCGCACCGATCTGCCGCCGCAAAAGCTGCTTCCGGCGGACACCAGGAATGGAAGCGGTAATGGTTGATACCATATTCCTTTGCTTTCTTAAAAACTTTCATCCATGCTTCTTCTTCCATGGGTGCATAACCGGACATTGGAAAAACACAGCCGTCATGCTTCCCCCTTAAGAAGGTGATATGTCCGTTGATAGAAAACTGCTTCCCTTCCGTCTTGAAATGGCGTATGCCAAATTGCTGATGCAGTTGATGGGTTTCATCATCTACCGTAAGTTCCAGGTGAAGCCCATATAAATATGGATGAAACTCGCTCCACTCCTTTAAAGGTTCTTTTACAACTAGATTTCCGGCTATCTGCTGCCTGCCGGGCAGTAACTCCAACTCCTGCTCAGAAAATTCAAACCCGCCTTCCAGACGTAACAAAAGTCTTGCCCTTTTCTCTCTTTCTGAAGTATTCACCACTTCTACCGTAAAATGTATCTTATCCTTCGATGCGGTAACTTTGATTTTATCAAGATAATTTACCGGTAGGGCAGTTAATTTAATTTCACCAAGTATACCGTTCCAGTTAGTCTGGGTATGTTCTACTGCAATATGGGAAAATCGTACCGATCTCCATCCCATAACACCTCTACTATTATCTGATGAAATTTCAATACAATGCTCACCAGGTGTCAGAAATCCTGTTAGATCATATATCTGGCTGCACACAAGACTGTCATTCCATCCGACTGTCTTACCATCTACCGCCACTCGTGTTACCCTGGATCTCTCCAGCTTTAAGAATATATTTTTTCTATTCCATTCCTCCGGTATCCATACTGTTCTGCTGTAAGTTACCTCTCCCTCATAAGTTACATACCGGGTCAGATACTCTTTGCTGTAATCCTTCACCTGATCCCCGATTCTGTATTCATCCAGAGTAGAAGGGAGTATTATGTTATATTGTACTCCCTTGTTCGTCCCATCATTCAATGTGACAGTCCACTCTCCTGATAGATTCATTTCCTGCATTTTCATATTTACACCCATTGCCTATCCCAGGCTTACCTAGGATACTTTCCATAAAGTGGATTGAAAGAATTGTTATATGGCATCCTTTCTCTATCTAGTTTTTCTTTCAACCTTACCAACCCGATACTCCGTATGACCCATCTGTGTTTTTATTCTTCCACTTTCCGCTTCTTTTCCAGCGCTTCATTGTTTCAAAACAATAAACAGAGGATTGCTTAATAGCAATCCTCCTGATCTCCCGGTGTCTAATTTGTAAGAGAATCCCTTGTCTTCTTTGCCTGTTCCAAATCGTTCAATCTCCACTCAATGACATCCTGTGCTCCTAAGTCGTTACAATCTTTTACCATCTGATTCCATATTTTATCAAACCCAGCATCAGACTCAGCGTAAACCATCTGCCAGCTTGCATTTACTACCACATCCTTAATGGCATCCAGCGTTAACTGCATTGTATCATCCGGTATCGATGCGAAATTTACTATATAATCCAAATCACTTGTTAAGGAGTAGTTTCCTGCAGCCATGACCTGATCTACATAATAATCATAACCAGAGAACTCTCTCCATTCTTGCTGCTGTTGGTTACTATTTACTTTGTCAATCATTTCTTGCCAGCGTGCAAACCTACCCATTCTCGGTTTACCGTCAGGTCCCATATACGATGTCGGAAAACTTGTGTCATCAATAATCCAAATCGTACTCCAGTTCTTCATAACTTCACCGTCTTTGAGCACTGTATCTTTACCGTCACCATAATTATCTATAATATCCTGTCTCGCATAAGCAATCCCATCCTCTACATACCACAAATCCCCTTCTTTTCCCATCATCACTTGCATATAAACATCCGGATCAGCAAGCATATCCATAAACGCTAATGCCGCATCAATATTCTTGCTCTTTGCGTTAATTACAAGTAGATAGTTGCCGCCATATATGGAGTTCCAGCTTTCCTGGTATATTTTCTGACCAGGCATATAAATGTATTGATAGCCTGTATACCCCTGGAGTGTGCCGCTCGGAACCATGGCATGCCAATTATCAACCTTAGCTTTTTGGGTCTGCCGGTCTGTATTGATGCTGTCTGGATCAATCAGCCCTTCCCTATAGAGTGTATTATACCACTTTAACCCTTCATAATATTTGCTGCTCTTATCCAGGATTGAATCGTATTTTGCGTTAACCATATCCGTTTCCAACAGATATTTAAGGTTTATAGGTTCATATCCAAACCATTTCATATAAAGAGTGATATTGGCCCAATAATCAGTGTCCGAACCGGCATTGAGGTATGTACCATAGTTTTTGACCCCATCCTCTCCCACTGGATATGCTTCTACCATCTTCTTCATGACATCAATCAATTCATACTGATCCTTAAATGCAGGTGTTCCTATCCCCTTATAATATTTCCAATTCACAGTCAGCATATTCTTAGTGATACCATATTCCAAGGCTTTGTTGCCAACATACGTCGGCATACCATACAGTTTTCCTGTGCCGGCACTTTCATATTCCCTCGCATACTCCATAGCTGTTTCTAATGTTTCGTTACCCTTGATATGTGGAAGCTTATCCAAATAGTCATCCAGATTAAGAACCATACCAGCATCAATCATAACATTTAGATTATTCTTCTCAACATACATGATATCCGGCATATTGCCACTTGCAAGAATAGCGTTTGTTTTCTCATCAGAGTATGCCCAAACATCAACCGCAACGCCACGCTCTGCAAATATATCAGCTTTGTAACCTCCAACCAGGCCACTCTGAAGATTTGCATCCGCAGGATACAGTGTAACCGTCTTTACTTCTTTAGGCCCTGCATCAGGAGAACTAGTAATGCCACCAGTGTTTTCCGCTCCTGGTGATACTGTTGCTTCCTGAGGATTGTCATTTGTCCGGTTACTACACCCAACGAAACCAGTCACCATCATCAGAGCAAGACCAATAGCTAATGTCCTTTTTAACAGTTGTCTTTTCATAATCACAACCTCCTCTAAATTAATAAAATCAAAGCAAATATCTCCATTTCCTGTATTATACTCTTGAATTTGCACAAGAAAAAATATAATCACTTTGTAAGTTTATTATAAACCACCATGGTTCCATTTCATATTTCTAAAACTTTTGTAAGTTTCGTAAATTACATTTATTTATAACTTAAGCTTTACAAAACAGTTTTTATTTATATCTAAAATTGCAGAATCTTTCACAAATTACAGTACAATATTTATATAATATTTACTTTTCAGGCAGACTTACTTAATATATATATAGATAGATTAATCATAATTTTTAGGAGGACTCATATGTATACTGTACTTATTACTGATGATGAGAAATCCATCATTGAATCACTGAAAAAAGATATACCATGGGCAAACTTAGGGGTAAACACTATCCTCACAGCAAATAATGGTCTACAGGCAATGGATGTGATTGACAGCACTCATGTGGATATGCTCATCACTGATATAAAAATGCCGCATATGGATGGTCTGCAGCTTCTCAAAGCCTTGCGGCAGCATTACCCCGATATACACTGTGTTCTAATCACTGCGTATGGAGAATTCGATTATGCAATGCAAGCGCTAAAGCTCGGTGTAGATAACTATCTAATGAAACCAATACAGATACAGGAACTCACAGAAACAATTGAGAACGCATTAGATACTATTTATATAAAAAGAGAGAACAGGGACGCTCTGTTCCGTGAAACTATTCTACGCCGATGGATAACAGGAGCTATTTCATCTGAGGAACTGGGTGAAAAAACCATACTTACAGATATCAACATATATCAACCAAATTATTGTGTCATTGCCATAAAAAAAAGTGTCTCTTCTGTTTCTCTTAATGCCTTTGGTCAAGAGTGCATGAAGCATTTTCCATCAGGTTTGGAGTGCTCTTCCGTATGGGATAATTCAGGACGCTATATCATACTCGTAAGCGGAAGTGTGATAACGCGTGATGAACTTGCTCGAGCTTTATACCAGATTGCGGTTCAGTTCGACGTATTGGATTTGATTGATATAACTATTGGCACAACGGTTCACGATAGAAACGATGTGCATATAAGTTATCAGAGAGCCTGTGACCTGATTGATACAAAACAGATTCAACGAAAAACCGTAAGAATCTGTTCTGATGAAGTATCAAAGACAGTAAAGAGCATAGCAGATGTACAAGCTAATGATCTGAGCCCATTGGTAAAACGAGCCCTCAAATATATCAGCGAGCATTATGCCGAGGGTGTTTCTATTAAAGAGTTTTGCAATAGTCTCAATATCAATGCTGCCTATCTCGGTTATCTTTTCAAAAAAGAGACTGGTATTTTTTTTAACAATTATTTAAACGATTTTCGTATGGAGAAAGCAATTGAACTACTTTGTAATACAGGTGAGAAAATAAATGATATTGCAGTAATGACAGGATATATAACAACAAGCCATTTCATAACAACATTTAAGAAGAAGACCGGGCTCTCGCCACTAAAATACCGGGAGTATTACGGAGGTAACGGATATGAATAAATCAAAAAAGACCATCAATAAATTTTTTCTATTAATGATCATGATATATAGCTTTCTCCTTCTTTTCATCAGTACCTTGGCGTGTTACTATGCTTATAGAGAAAAAGAAGAACAAATTTTTTCTACAACAAATATGGCCTTGTCCCATATGGATCAGGAATACACTAGCATTTTGAGCAATTTCTGGCAGGTGTACATGCCAATTTTTGAGAATAACTCAACGGTATACGGCATTTTTCAGAATTATTTTCCTTTTTCCGAAACCAAGGATTTAACTCCAATGGAAAAAAAGAAACTTATGAACGCTCTGAATCAGTTAAGGGTGCGTGACTCAAGGATACAATGGATAGGTTTGTATTCTGATTACCGCAAAACAAACTATGTACTTTATAGTGATAACACAGGAATCAAAGTTATGGATGAAGAGTTCCCATACTTGGAAGATTTGCAGAAAAAAAACGCAAAAATGGAAATATACAGGGCTAAACCCATTACAAATGCCTTCGGTATCACTCGCACTTTCGCCATATGCGGAGGGGTACCCAAAGGTATGGGAGCCGGAAAAATTATTATCGGATATTCCTTGGTGGATTTCGAACGCACAAGTGACATCGACTTATCCGGGTTACCATCTATTAGGTACTCCATTACATCATCCGGCCAGCTGCTATTCGATTCTTCTGGTACCTATGATGAATCTGATGTATATTTTCATGATGATAACAATGAAGGGGTTATTACCTTTAAAGGAGAAAAACAATATTTTAAGTCTCTGTTATCCGGAAACAACACATCCGTTATTTCATATTCTATCTCGCAAGACGAGATACGCTTCTTGGCTCATAGGGATACGCCGTTTATCCTTGGTGTCACCGTACTATTCACATTATTTTCCCTCATTGTACACTTTTTTATGCAAATCTTTGTAAAAAAAGAAATATCAGTCATCCGAAGAGGTCTTAATGTGATTGCCGATAATAATCTTGACTTCAGGCTGCCAACAAGCTTCAAACAGGACGGGTTGCCAGAGATAGCGCAGAGTATAAATGATATGAGCTTTAAGTTAAATGAAAATATTAAAAAAGCATACTACTTTGAGTTGAAGCAGAAGGATGCCCAGCTGGCTGAACTACAAGCCACCTTTAACCCACATTTTTTATATAATACCCTTGAAATGCTTCGTAGCAAGAGTTATACAAACGGAGATATTGAAACATCACAATTGATAACACAACTATCCGCAATATTCCGCGGTTTTATTAACGCAAAGATCTTTATCACTGTCAAAGAAGAATTGGCTTTCTGCAACAGATACCTCACACTACTAATTGCAAGATATGGCAACATGGTGAATGTCAGTTATGATATAGCAAGTGAACTATTAAACTATGGTATCATCAGAAATGTTTTTCAAATCATCATAGAAAACTACTTTGTGCATGGGTTTGACGCAAATAAGGAAGGTAACTATATCCGCTTCAGCGGTAGATCCATTGATGAAAAAACAATGCTTATCTGCGTTCAGGATAATGGAACTGGTATGAACGAGGAGGATATTAAAAAGCTGAACAAAAAAATCGAAGAACCCATACGCCATGGTGAGCAGAGCTATGGCTTAAAAAATTTGAATCAACGGTTAAAACTGTTCTATGGGCCTGACTACGGGCTCCATATCATAACCGGACAAGAAAAGGGCTTTATTATTCAAATGAAGTTAATGAAGATGAATTTAGAAGAGTATGAAATAAGAAAAATAAAATAGAATGTTATGTTTATTTAATGGCCTTACATCCAAACATAATCCCTAGTTTTCAAAAAAACCTGCCAAAGGCACCTGTTCTAATAGCACCTTTGACAGGGATTATTGCGATCCTGCCTTGCTTTGTTTAGTAACCCCACACCTGACGGCATAAACTCATAAATTCATTCTTTCACCACCTTTAACCTATCTCTGAACCTCTTTCCGCAGTAGAACGTGAATCCCAGAAAATCAAAGGTCTCTGACTTCCCTTTACCTCTCCGTCTCCTTCTCTCCTCTGCATATCTCTTGAATTCCAGAAGCCAACTCCACATCGTTTCTTCTTGTCTCTGGCACCACATTCAGACTGGTAATTACTCCTCCTTTCAGCTCACATTCCACTACTGTATTTAGGGGTGCAAAGAGCTTAAAAGAAACATCAATGTTCTTATCCCAGCAAGGAAATAACCTTATCTTTTTATAATCACACTGCATAAGCATCTCTTGTAATCCAATCATACCTGAGCCACCCTGGTTATGATCCGGTATCCAGTCATGTCCCGGCCCCCAAAAGGCTGGAAACCTTCTGGAACCATGCTTAAGCTTTTCTCTTAGATATTTCCATGCCTCCTCCAATAGTCCCAGTCTTGCAGCAAAAATTCCGTTTTGATGCCAACTGCAGCCTAAATACATATCTTTTGATGCATAAGGCTGTAAATAAGTATTTCGACCGATTTTCCGTTCCTCTTCCGATAATCCCCATGGGCTATAAGGAAAAATAGTATATAATTCTGGTAGTTCACAGTTAAAAGGTTTCGGATTGTAGCTTTCTGCCGGCAAATAAACCCTTTTACCGTCTTGATTAATTCCTATCGCAATTTCGGGACACTTTTCAAGGTATTCCCTGTATTTTTTCTTGTTTTCTTCCTCCTGTAAATACTCCAACAATACGGCAAGTACACACCGGATACCTGCCACTGCATCCGTAGGGTTTGTACAGCCATATATCCTGTCATCCTTGCTGTATGGATCCTCTCCTTTATAAGTTTCCAGTGCCGTTGCAGGAAAAATAAGTAGCTTACCTTTATCATCCAAAGGATAATATTCCATATAAAAATCCAGGATATTTTCTATATAATCCATATATTCCTCAATGGATTCGCCGGTATATTCGGCAAATTCAAGCATCATCAATACAAATTCCAAGCCAGAGGAGAAATGTAGTCTCACCCATGGATTATCTTCTAAACCATAGGATATCTCTTCCGAATGATTCCATCCATACTCTGCCCCGGTACAAGCACCGAATATATTACCCTGTTCGAAGAAAAAGGCTCCTTTTTGATTAAAAAAATGGAGTACCCTAGCCTTCGCAGCCTGCAACTGGTTTTTATAATAATTCAGCTGTGTACGCATGCCCTCAAAATCGCCGGTTTTTAACATTCCCCAATAAACCAGCCGCTGATTTTGTGCAGTAAAACCTCCTCCGGACCACATCCGAAAGTCCGGTGTCCTCCCCATGTCAAATGTAAAAAGCCCCCCATTAAACTTTGTCGGATATTCCCCGTAATAATTACAGCCCAGCATATAGCGGAAAAGCTGGTAGTTTCTTCCTAGTTGAAATTCTCCGGTATTTTCTTTGTTTTGATTAATAATAATATAACTTTTTTCAAAAAATTGCTGCCACCATTCAGCCGATTCCGCAAAAGCAGCCTGATGCATCGCCTTTCTTTCCAGTTCTTTCTTCCAGACAATGACATTGTCACAGCATTTTGTGTGAAGAGTCATGATTATTTTCTGGTTTGTTATTGCATAAGCTTCGTAAGAATAACCGCAAAAATCTGTCCCTGCATAAACTCCTTTATATTTTCCCTTGTATTGCATTCCTTTTAAAAAGACCTTACCTCCCATGATACGGTTAAAAAGAGGATTGGGAAATTTATCCATAATTGGTTCCAGATGTTGAAGCTTAATAATGCTATCCCAGGCCGTATCCACATTTTTGTTACGATGATAAAAGTAAAGACCTTCTTTCTTAATTTCTACCACATCCGGATAGGTTACTACAGTTCCCGGATAATCAATATCATAATCCCTGCATTGATTCCGTTCCTCTTTTGTTACTTCCCGCTCCCGATATCGCCAGCATTCCAAAGCAATTCGAATGGTATGAGGCAGGTCGGACTGATACTCAATATGTATTTCTGGCTTTGAGACCGCCGCCCAAAGCCTAAGTCCTATTCTGTCCTCTTTCTCTCCCGCCTGTATTGTTATAAAACCTTGTTCCAAATGAAGCTCTTGGATAAAGTTTCTTTCCAGTATTTCAGGATCATCCTCTATCCGGATGCACAGACGAGCCAGCTTCAGCATAGTGCCGTTTTCATCAAAGGTTCCACTTTCTGAAATATATAAATATAGATTATTCTGTTCTACCCATACATTACAGCCAGTGTCATATCCTCCAAGCGGCATACTATCTCCCGAATTTTTGCTTTGGGAGCGCCATACAACATTATATTTTTCAAGCAAAACAAACCTCCTTTGTCCGTTATGGCAAATACTAACAGAGCACCCCTGCTTCCTTACTGACAGTGCTTAATATTTCCCATTACTGGACAACCCCAAGACTCGCTACCGGCAGTTTTCCAGACCATTCCAAGTAGAATCCCCCCTATTTGCTCTTTTCTAGGTTCGCCCTATCCCTTTACTGCTCCTATCATAATCCCTTTTACATAATATTTCTGAATAAATGGATATACAATCATTATTGGTATTGTTACGATTGCAGTTAATGTCAAACGAATTCCTGTGGGTGTTATTGCATTTGCCATAGCCTGAGAGCTGGTTTCATATTGAATCTGCTGGGATGCAGCCTGTATCTGATTCAACAATTCATATAATAAATATTGCAGGGTATAAAGTTTCGTGTCCGTAATATAAAGCTTTGTGGTAAAGAAATCGTTCCAATGCCCCACAGCAATAAAAAGAGCAACCGTAGCCAAAATCGCTTTCTGCAAAGGTAGCACGATATGAACAAACCTCTTAATATATCCTGCTCCATCCAACAACGCCGATTCTTCCAACTCTGCAGGCATTGATTCTATGGACGTTTTAATCAAAATCATATTGTATACAGATATAAGGCTTGGCAGGATATAGATCAAAAAAGAATTGGTCAATCCTAATTTCTGATTGTTTAAATAAACCGGAATCATTCCCGCTGAAAAATACATTGTTACTACTGTTAACCGATACCAGAACTTTCTTCCCCACATGTTTTCTTTTGTAAAGAAATATGCCATATAGGAAGAAGCCAACACACTCGAAACAGTTCCTATCAAAGTCCTTGCCAATGATATCATTGCTGACCTGCCAAGATTCTGAACTTTAAATATTTCCAGGTAGTTTTTGAAATGTATTCCATCAGGCCAAAGTATAACCTTTCCCATGTCTACCATTTGAGTATTACTGATAGTACAAATGAAAAGATAATAAAACGGATATACACATAAAAGTGTAAACACCCCAAACATAATATATATTACAGCATGAAAAATCTTATCCTCAATAGACCACTTTTTTTTCTTACTAGTCGATGTACCGCATGATGCCTTTTCCATATCTTTTCCCTCCTAACAAAACTTAAAAAACACTTGTACCCCTAATTTTCTTGCTTATTGTATTAGCAAAAAAGAACAAGGAAAAAGCAACAAAAGATTTCATAATACCTACAGCTACTGAAAAAGATATCTGTCCTGAGCCAACCCCCAGATTATACACATAGAGATCTAGAACTTCTATATATGCTTTATTCAATGCATTGCCAAATGCCAGGTATTGATCCACGCCTGTATTCAGGAAATTGCCGATACTCATAATCAAGAGCACAAAATAAGTTGGGATAAGCTGCGGAATTGTCAAATACCAAATCCTTTTCCATCTATTCGCACCATCTACCATTGCCGCCTCATATAACTGTTGATCCAAGCCTGCTATCGCTGCAAAATAGATGATCGAACTCCATCCCAGACCTTTCCACTGCTGAAGCAGAACCTGTGTCAACCAAACATGCTTATTTGTTGTTAAAATGTTAATTACCTGATGATCTGCCCCCAATTCTTTCAATACCGTATTAAATAATCCCGTAGCTCCAAACAAACTGGTAGTAAGTGAAAATAAAATGACCCAACTGATGAAATTAGGTAATGTTGTTAAGCTTTGTACAACCTTTTTAAATTTAGTGCCTTTTATTTCACTTAATAAAATAGCAAATATCATTGGGAGTGGTGTAAAAAGATATCCTAGAATATGTATGCCAAAAGTATTCAGTAAAACTCTTAAAAGATTCTTCCTCATTACCACATTTCCAAACAGCGCCTTAAAGTTATCTAGGCCTACAAACGTTGAATCCAATAATTCTCTTCCTGGTTTGTATTGAAAAAAGGCAAACGACCACCCCCACAACGGTGCATAACAAAATAGGAATACTACCGCTACTGCTGGCAGTACATATAGAAATAATTTGACATTATTCCATTTTTTCTTTCGACTCACAGAAGATATAGTCGCCATATTTTCCTCCAATCCAGCACTACAATATTGCCTTGTTTAATATAATTATTATATTTTACCTAAGTAGGTCTTGTATATATCGAAAACTCTTGATAGTTTTGTTAATTTTGGTTTTGTACTTTAATCTTACTCACATATATTTTCTTAAAGACAGTATTCTGCTTGGAGGAATACCACACTG
>JARKQP010000413.1 GCA_029974875.1 Mobilitalea sp. | reverse complement strand
TGTGCCTGACCGAGGAGGCCATAAAATGACCCGGATAATCGTCACGGATGAGCATTTCTTTGTTTTGTCCGGCAATGAAATCGTGCGTTACCGTTTTGCGCAGTCGGTGACGCGGCATTTCATCAAAACAGGAGAAGCCGAAAACCTCAAAGAGTAGGCATCATTCTAAATTTTTTTCAACATGAAAAAATTTAAACAGCTCCTTGTGCCGGCTGTGATTATATTAATGGGAGCCGGCGCGGCTTTTGCGACTAATGCAGCAAAAGACAGCGACAGCAGTTTGGAAGATGCGTATTATTTTGATAATGCCACCAGCCAATGTATCAAAGTAGAGAATGTACAGTGTACCTCTATTCATGGCGAAGTATGCACTTGGACTGACAATAATAAAGAAACTCATAATTTGAGCAGAATTATTAGCAGTACCATGTGTGGAAGTCAACTCTACAAGCCGTAAAGTCAGTGAAGGATGCCCAGCCGGGCATCCTTCTTTTTATTCCGGTGCTATCCATTCAATCCCATTTTTGTCTTTTAAAAAATAATCAAACCAATCCAGAACTCTGGAGGTGAGGTCAAACTGCGCCTCCTTGTTTTGCAAAGCATGTCCTTCTCTCTTATAAAACAATGCGATGACACTTTTTTGGTTTCTTCGTAAGGCATTGTAGAATGCCATACTGTGGTCGGCTGTCACATTCTGGTCTTCCGTGCCTGTCCATAACAATACCGGGGCATTTACATTTTCCGTCCGATAAAGCGGGTTATTCTTAATATACAGTGCTTTATCATGGGTGAAAGGTATCCTCATCTTATATATATTGGCTATTATACGCACATGGTCAGGAAAAAGAAAGTTGTAATTAAAGGCATGGTATGCCCAAACAATGTCGCTGTGCCCTGCCCCGGAAACATAAGCTGCAAAACGGTCTGAGTGGGTCGCAATGAAATTCACTTCGTAACCGCCGAACGAGTGTCCCATCAGACCTATTTTATCCTTATCGATCAACGAGTTGCCGGCCAAAGCATCCAAGGCGTTATTCACGCAATCCAACGCATCCATTCCCGATCCCTCTTTCCCCTGTATCAGGATATCGGGGAGATAAACAAAATATCCGTTTTCCAAAAGTAACCTGATGTTAAAACCCCGACTATCATAATACGACGGATAGGGGTACCGGTTGGCAAGCTGCCGTTGTCTTTCATATATACGTACCACCATCGGATATTTCCCTGAGGGAGTATAATCCAATGGATAATACAAAATTCCCTTAAGTGGAACCCCGTCCTGATTGGTATAGGAGATAATTTCCTGTCTTAAGGAAGAAATTGCCTTATCCTCCTTATTGCCCTCATATACTATCCTTTGCGTCTTACCGATCTCTTTATAAACCAGGCGGGGCGGCATATTGTAATCCTCTTCGATATAACTGAAACGAGTGTAGGCACTATTATAGTTCAAGGATTGAATATGTGTTGTAGTGGGTGCAATAATAGTAGAGGTATCTCCATTATGCCATAACACATAGGATGTTATATTTTCCTTAGGGTCATTTAGTCTAATCACCAGAGGTGCTGACAGATCTACTTCCCTCATGCCTATATTGATATGGGG
>JARKQP010000388.1 GCA_029974875.1 Mobilitalea sp. | reverse complement strand
TCCCATGGGGACTGTGCCGTGTTCACCGCATCCGGGAATACGGAATACGACGGCAGGACACTGAGTGAGCTGTGGGAAGAGCACAAGGAGCTGTTCGGGAACCGGCAGGAGAAGGAATTCCCCCTGTTGGTTAAAATAATTGACGCAAGGGATAATCTAAGCGTCCAGGTGCATCCGGATGATGATTATGCAGGAGCCTGGGAGAATGGTGCGCTGGGAAAGACCGAATGCTGGTATATTCTGGACTGTGAACCGGGAGCAAGCATTATCATCGGACATAATGCAAGGACAAAGGAAGAATTGGAGCAGATGATAAAGGAACAGAGATGGGAGGAATTGTTATGCATAAAAAATATTCATCCCGGGGATTTCTTCAACATTGCTCCGGGAACGGTTCATGCGATCCAGGCGGGTACCTTGATTCTTGAAACCCAGCAGAGCAGTGATATAACCTATCGGCTGTTTGACTATAACCGGGTGCAAAACGGTGCCCCAAGAGAACTGCATCTGGAGAAAAGCATGGAGGTTATCACCTGTCCGGCTCCGAAAGCTTTGGAGGGTAAATTCAGTAATTTTCAGCTCTCCGATGGAATTGTGAAAAAGAAGCTGACCAGATGCTATTATTATGATATCAACCGCATCGCCATCAACGGCTCCTGGACATTTTGCCAGCAGGATCCCTTTGTAATATTGGGTGTCATAGACGGTGAGGGCATGGTGGACGGCATTTCTATAAAAAAGGGGGATTTCTTTTTAATCCCCGCCGGTTACGGCGAGTATACCGTAACGGGATCCATGGAAGTAATACAGATAATAAGCTGATATCCGCCAGAGGAAATGAAAACTTCTTCTGTATGAATAATATGAGCTATGAGAAGTTATTTTTTGACTTCTCATAAAAGGCGCTGAGCTTGGGCTATGTATCTCGACGATAGGAATATGATTTTGTTCCTGTCGGAAGTAGTAGAATTAGGTGGTGTATTATGAGTAAATATTTATCAATCATGGAAATTGAGCGGTTTGCCATCCATGACGGACCGGGTATACGGACGACAGTGTTTTTGCAAGGGTGCCCGTTGCATTGCAGGTGGTGTGCAAATCCGGAATCCCATAAAATAGGCGTTCATTTAATGTATTTGTCAAACAAATGTATTGGCTGCGGGGCATGCTATGAGGCATGTAACTATTCTGCCATTTCCTTTGTAAACAACAGGCCCGTCTTTCACCGGGAGAAATGTGTTGCCTGCAAGGAATGTGAGAGAGTCTGCCTGCAGGATGCAATCCATTTTTCAGGTGAGATGTTGAGCATTGAGCAAATCATGGAGGTTATTTTACGGGATAAGGATTATTATGTAAACTCCGGGGGCGGTGTTACCGTATCCGGCGGAGAGGCCTTTGTGCAGTTTGAGGGCCTTATGGAGCTTTTGAAGCAATGCAGGGAGCAGGGAATCCATACTGCGATTGAAACCTGCGGGCAGTACAGTGTTGAAAAATTAAAACAGGCGTTGCCGCTTCTTGATCTGGTGCTCTTTGATTTAAAGCATACGGATCCAGAAAAATTATTTGAATACACAGGAGGAAATCTGGAACAGATACTGGGAAATATCAAGTACATAGCCAGTGTCGATCCGGGACGCATTATTATCCGGGTACCGGTCATTCCGCATTTTAACTTTGATTTGCAGTCCATAGAGAAGATATTGGACACGGTGAAGGAACTGGGAATACTGGAGGTTCATCTATTGCCGTATCATACCTTAGGAATTAATAAATATGAGCAGCTAGGGAGGAAGTACGAATTAAAAGCAAAGAAAAGTCTGCTAAAAAAAGATTTGGAACCCTATCGGCTGCTTGGGGAATCAAAAGGGCTGACGGTTAAAGTTGGTGGATAGAATGGGGAGATGGAATGAACAGAGTCAGATTTGGAATCAGGAATTAATCATAATGATGAAGGGCTTAGCTCCATATTAATTATTAGAAATTAAAATAGTTAATATGGAGCCTTTCTTGTTTTTATTAATAAAAGTCTGTAAGATTGATGTTTATAAGTATAACAATTTCTGGAAAATTTTTATATTAAATTCAGTGTAGAGCATAAATATAATGGAATATGAAAAACGTAATTGTATAATTTGTGTGAAAAGCATCCGTGCATTAAATCAGGAAATTAAAAACATT
>JARKQP010000383.1 GCA_029974875.1 Mobilitalea sp. | reverse complement strand
CAGAAACAAATAATGTAAAGGATTATTTGAATTACATTACAGCCAGTGAAGCTCAAAAGCTGCAGAGCGGGATTGACAAGGTAAAAAGTGAATATGGCCTGGATGTTGTGGTGGTTATCACTGACAAAACGGACGGAAAGTCTTCCAGGGCATTTGCAGATGACTACTATGATTACAATGGGTACGGCGTGGGCAGCGACCATTCGGGATTGTTGATGCTTGTGAACATGGATAAAAGGGAAGTCTGGATATCTACGACGGGCACAGCCATTGACATTTTTACGGACAGCAGGATTTCAAGTATGGTGGCTCATGTGACCAGGCCGCTTTCCGGCGGAAAGTATTATGATGCATGCAGTCCATTTATATACGATGTCACATACTATGGGGCCATGGGAGTACCCAGCGGCCAGTACGGGGCGGAAACCGGACCTGAAGGGCAGCACAGGGCGGATATGGTGCCTGAAGATAATGTACCTGAAGTCAGCAGGACATACCTGCAAAGAGTAGCAGGGCTTATGACATTCTGGCCTATTTACATAATTGCCCTTGTTATTTCGTTAATTGCTACAATAGTCCTTTCCCTCTCCAGTAAGGGCAAGGTTACAGCAACCGGCCGCACATATGAAAAGGATGGCTCCTTTGTGTTGTCGGGCAGCAGGGATGATTTTGTAAGGGAATTTACCACAAAGACAAAGATAGAGAGCAACTCAAGCGGCGGAAGAAGCAGCACCCACAGGGGCAGCAGCGGAAGAAGTCACGGAGGCGGCGGAGGCAGGTTCTAAGCTTACTGCACTGTTTATAGGGAAGCCAACCTATCCATTCCTCCCAAGTTTCTCTGCCATCTCCCTGTACCAATCCTTAAGCGCGCCGCTCCTGTAAAAGGACGTTTCGTGGCCGTATTTTCTGCAGTATCTTGCGCTGGACTTTGGGGCTGCGCTGCAGCCTTTTTCCAGTACCCTGCCGCCGGCATTCTTTTTGCCGGCGCGCTTGTCTCATATCTGCCGCTTCCCGATATGCGCATGTACTCCTTGTCTGTGCTATAATTTAATGTATAGCTCTCGTTGGACCGTATCCTGCCGGTGTTGCTAACTGCGCCGGGTATAATTTCAAGAGTATAATTAGAATCATATACCTGTCTTTAAGTTGTATATTTTATTTAAGCCTACTCCAATGTTATCGGAAGCATTAATAGCATATATCGGTTCATCATATACCAGGAGGTTCCTGGGAGAGTTGATGGCGTATATCCTGGTTCTTTTACTGTCATACACAGCTCTCAGTATGGGGGGTTTTGGCTTCCGTCGTCCCATACCTTTGCATCAGCCCCTTCTTTATGGATTAATGTACCATATATGGTTTAATATTAACTAAATTCCATAATCAGCTCATGGAATTAACTTGAGAAGCTCTGATATGCTAAGATAAAATACATATTAATTACTATTACTTTATTGTATTTCA
>JARKQP010000364.1 GCA_029974875.1 Mobilitalea sp. | reverse complement strand
TAATTGTTCTTTCTTTCAATCCTGTCTGTTTTGTTGTAGTTCTTTCTTTCAAATAATTGCACCTCCAATGGTTTTTATGTACTGTTTATCCATTTACTAAGTGCACGATATTACAAATGAAGCTTCTTCATCTGTTATGATATAGATTCGATAGACTTACTTGCCAAGGCATTTTTTACAATGTCCATACAGCTTTACCTCATGGTCAACCACGGCAAAGCCCATGGACTCCTTAATCCGTTCTTCCAAAGTCTCCAACAGATCATCCTGAAAAGCGAAGATCGCTCCGCAGTCCAGGCATATTAAATGATGATGATGGTGGGAGGACTCTTCCTTACCCTTCTTGCTAATCTCATAGCGCACATAACCATCATCCAGATTTAATTTATCAATCAGATTCAGCTCTGATAACATTTGAATCGTACGGTATACAGTAGCTATTCCTATCTCGGGATATTTCTTCCTGACACAATCATAGATCTCTTCTGCTGTCAGGTGCTTTCCCGGCCTGCTATCCAATACCTCCAATATCGCTACCCTCTGTGTAGTGACCTTCAGTCCGTTCTGTTTCAATAAACTTTTGAATTGTTCTTGATTCTCAGGCATTCGCTCACCTATTCTCGTCCTATCATATATCTTGCATTTAATATAAGTTGTTAAAAATTAATTTGTATAAAATATTTTTATTTCTAATACAAACTATCCGAAGCTATTACTTTCTTAGCTTCTAAATAAAAAGCGCTGCTTTCACGCCGTGTTTAAGTGTCCCAAAAGGGTACACCGGTTAAAGGAAGATGGACCTGTTCCCCTAATATAGTTCTACATCATCTAATAATTCCCTGAAGATCCCGGCAACAAGCTCCAGTTCCTGGTCATCCTCTACAATATCATAGATTGCTTCTTCATCCGTATCCTTTGATACATCCTTCATAATAAGAGCCTCGGCGTCTTCCTCATCATCCGTGGTGCTGACTAAAATATAGTTCACTCCGCCGAGTCTGGTCTGTTCTAAAATATAGAAGCTTACTTCTTCCCCGTCTTCCGTAATAAATTTAATCTCTTCCTGTTTACCTTCCATTTAAGCCTCCTGCTTTTTGGAGGCTTTGACCTCCTGCTTTTTTGGAGGCTTTGGCCTCCAATTGTGCATACCCTTGCCAGCAAGGGTATCCCGCCAGACGACTACTCGATTACCCCTGTTCCTTCAAAAAGTTTAGCTGATCCAGATAACCCTGCAGGATAAGTACTGCTGCAAGCTTATCTACAACCTTCGCTTTCTCTTCGTGCCTCAATTTCGTTTGCGACAGCACTTGATGCGCCGCAACCGTTGTTAATCTTTCGTCCCAGAGAACCACTTCCAGTCCGGTCCGCGTCTTAAGCTTTTCGGCAAACTCCTCTGACTTTATGGCACGTTCCCCTATCGTATTGTTTAAATGCTTCGGATATCCTATGACAATTCTCCCCACCTGGTATTCGGTGATTAATTGCTCAATTCTTGCCAAGGTCTGGCGAAGCTTATTTTCTTGTTTACGGTGGATAACCTCCACTCCCTGCGCCGTAAGCAGTAATGCATCACTTATAGCTACTCCGACTGTAACAGAGCCGTAATCCAGCCCCATAATCCGTTCCATCTTAACCCCTATCTGCTTTCCTGCTTCAAATCAGAACTGCCTGATATAATACAAATTCCAGCCTGCCCCATGACAACAAACCCTGGCAGCCAAACATCACAAAAAGCACGATATCGTGCACATGGCACTGCAATGTGCCTTTACACGATAATGTGCTTATACAAAGTAAAATTATAGATAAATAATTTTCCTTAAAAATGTAATAAGTCACTCGTGTCTCAATATGCTATTTCTTATTCTGGGTCCAGTCCTTGTCAATGTAGAAACGTAGCAATTCCTCAATAATTTCATCACGTTCAACCTTCATAATTAAGCTTCTAGCCCCTTTATGGCTTGTTATGTAGGTTGGATCTCCGGACATAATATATCCTACAATCTGATTAACCGGGTTGTAGCCTTTCTCAGTCAAAGCGGAATATACGGTTCGAATAACCTCACTGACAATAACTTCCGTTTCTTTTTTTACATCGAAATATTGGGTATTGTTTAACTTCTGCATTGTATCACTTCCTTTTCCAAGAAATTCAAGTGGCCTAGCCGGGAGCAAGGTGTATCATTCCGGTCAGCCCATTATCTGCCACGGACTGTAAAATACTTCCCAATTTTTGATATACGTTCCAAAAATCATGATGTATGATACGTTTTACTTATATCTTAATCTATTTAGAAGAAAATATCAATTAAATATTTTACAAAGCATAATTTCTTCCGTTAAATCCCCGGATATCCTCACTGTTTTCATCTGATTTGACAGATCCGCCGTACTTTCCAGCGCCAATTTCAAATATCTTTCATTATGCCCGACCTGATAAATCCTTCCATGGACCTGAATTTCTTCTTCAAATAGAACTTTCTCTATTCTACCCAAGAAATTAGCTTTGTATTCCTTCGCCATCCATTCGGCATGTGTTATTAATTCATCACTTCTTTGGCTCTTGATTTCCTCGGGAACCTGATCCGGCATCTGGGCCGCCTTTGTGCCTGCCCTTTTCGAATATTTAAATACATGAATATGGGAAAAGCCTACCTTCCTGACAAATTCCAGGGTTTGGGCATACTCCCCGGGCGTTTCTCCCGGAAAGCCTACGATCACATCCGTGGTGAAGGCCGGTAAATCAAAGTATTTTCTAATAAGCCGGACCCTATCCAGGTATTCTTCCGCAGTATATTTACGGTTCATCCTTTTTAGGACGCTGTTACTTCCACTCTGCAGGGACAGGTGGAAATGCGGACAAAACTGCGGAATCCCTGAAACCACCTGTAAAAATTCATCCGTAATAATTCTTGGCTCCAGGGAACCCAGCCGTATTCTTTCAACCCCCGGGATTTGTGATATGTCCTTGATCAGGGACGCCAGGGGCATATCCACTTCCATTTGCCCAGACATGCTTTCTTCATGCCCTTGCTCCATGCTAAGCTCCCCGTCTTTACCCTGACTCCTATCCGTAACGGAGATCCGGTCCGTACCATAGGAAGAGATATGAATCCCGGTCAGAACCACTTCCCGGTACCCTTTCTTTACAAGCTCCGTAACCTCTGCTATGATTTCTGCTTCCTTCCTGCTGCGCACCCTGCCTCTGACATAGGGAATAATGCAGTAAGAGCAGAAGCGGTTACAGCCGTCCTGGATCTTAACTACCGCCCTTGTTTTCTCCATGGTGGTTAAGATATTCAGTTCTTCATATTCCTGTTCGGAAGCGATGTCTACGACAAGCTCTTCCTTCCTCTGACTGCCTCTGCAGCGCTCCACCATTTGGACAATATCTGATTTTTTATTATTTCCAACCACCAGATCCACCGCACTGTCCTCTAAAAGAACCTCTTCTGCCGCCTGTACATAGCAACCGACGGCGGCTATGACTGCTTGGGGATTTCTCTTTTTCGCCTGGTGGAGCATCTGTCTGGACTTACGGTCAGCGATATTGGTGACGGTACAGGTGTTTACTACATAGACATCTGCCGTATCCTTAAAATCCACAATATCATATCCCGCAGTTTCAAACATGCCGCGCATAGCCTCGGTTTCATAGGAATTTACTTTACATCCCAGGCTGAGAAATGCTGCTGTTTTTTTCATATGCATGTCCATGCCATTCACTGCACAAATTGCCATAAAAGTGCTGGCATGGACCCGGGCCTCCCTTCGTTTATTATTTGTTTTTCTTTCACCCTTATATCCATGCCGCTTACTGCACAAATTGCCATGAATGTACTGACATGGATCCGGGTTCCCCTTCGTTTATTAATTTGGTAAAATGTCCCCAACCACTGGTCTTTACGGTTATTATAAATTCCGCTTCCTATACAACTTTTCCTCTTTTTTTTATGAACTTTGTATATTGACTTTTAATTTGCTAAATTATAGTATATACATATACTTGAAGAAGGAGGAATTAGCGATGAAGACAGTGAAAATATCTTTGAATTCTATTGATAAGGTAAAAGCTTTCGTAAATGACGTGACAAAATTTGATTCCGATTTTGATTTGGTTTCTGGCAGATACGTTATAGATGCAAAATCCATTATGGGCATTTTCAGTCTCGATTTATCAAAAGTGATTGACTTAAATATCCATAGCGAGGAGAACATGGAAAATATCCTTGCAGTCTTAAAGCCTTACATTGTAGAATAAGCCATTCCAAGAGGTTGCCTTCGCGGCAACCTCTTTTTTATTTATCCGACCTCAACTACCTCTGCCGTATTTAAAGCAATTTCTATCATCTCTTCAATTTTTTCCGCCAGCTTTTTCTCAGAATTCTTGATTACCTTTGTACTTGGCTTCGTCACCGGATGCTTTGCCACAAAGATGGTGCAGCAATCCTCAAAGGGCTGGATCGAGGTCTCAAAGGTATCAATCTCCTTCGCTACCTCTACAATGTCCTTTTTGTCAAAAGCAATTAAAGGGCGATAAACCGGCATGGAGCATACCTCATTGGTCGCTGCAAGACTATGCATTGTCTGGCTGGCAACCTGGCCCAGGCTTTCTCCTGTAATCAGTCCAAGACAGCCCTCCTGCTCTGCCAGCTTCTCCGCAATCTTCATCATATACCTGCGCATAATGATGGTCAATTCCTCGTGGGGGCACTGGTCATAAATATATAATTGGATATCGGTGAAGTTTACGACAAAAAGCTTCAGCTTTCCCGTATATTTTGAGATTTTCTCCGCCAGGTCAACTACCTTTTGCTTCGCCCTGTCACTGGTGTAAGGCGGTGCATGGAAATAGGTTGCAGCCAGGGATACTCCGCGCTTTGAGAGCATATAGCCGGCTACAGGACTGTCGATACCGCCGGACAATAACAGCATCGCTTTTCCATTGCAGCCCACCGGCATGCCGCCCAGACCCGGGATTATGATGGAATATACGTAGCATTTGGTGCGGATCTCTACCGTAATTCTTACTGCTGGTTCATGTACATCCACCTTCATCTCCGGGAACCGCTTTAACAGATAAGCTCCCATCTCTATACAGATTTCGGGTGAAGTCAAGAAGTATTTTTTGTCCGCCCGCTTTGCCTCCACCTTAAAGGTAAAATGACGGTCCTCATACATCTTCTCAACATAATCACCCACACCCTTGGTCAGATCATCCCACTGCGAGCTTTCAATTACTGCCACGGGACAGATCGAAGAAACGCCGAACACCTTTTTCAGGGCTTCCACCGTCTCTTCATAATCATACTCTTCAGGGCATTCTACAAAGATTCTTCCCTGCTCCTTACTAACCACATATTCACCCAACCGGTTCAGGGCTTCCTTGATACGGTCACGCAGGGCATTCTCAAAAATATAACGGTTATTTCCCTTCAGGCCGATCTCGGCATACTTAATCAAAAACGCTTTAAACATTCCAATACTCCTTCTCTTTAGGAGGATTTGTACTCCTTCTCTTTTTAGGAGGATTTATACTCCTTCGCTTTTTTAGGAGGATTTGTACTCCTTTGTTATTTACGACGATATCTGCGGAGCATCGGCAGAATTTCCTTCACCTGCTCCAAGGTATAATCAATCTCTTCTCTCGTTGTCAGCTCCGACATAGAAAAACGCAGCGTAGATTCCATCAGGTCCTTTGGTAAGCCAACCGCCGTCAAGGCTGCGCTCGGCGTAGTGTGATGGGCACTGCAGGCGGAACCGGAGGACACAAAGATTCCCTTATCCTCCAAGGCATGTAAAAACACTTCACTGCGCACCCCCTGGAAATTCACGCTCATGATATGGGGCGCCGTTTTCCTGAGCTGTTCCATTTCAAAGGCCTCCGTACATTCCGGAGGAAGGCCATTTATTGTAACACCCTCCAGCTTGTCCACTTCCTGGAGGAAGTACTGCTTTAATTCATACATGGTATCTATCTTACGCTCAAAGTCAATATAAAGCTCCTTCACGGCCTGTCCAAGACCGGCTATTCCCGGTACATTTTCCGTTCCGGAACGTATTCCCCTCTGGTGTCCGCCGCCGAAAACCGTAGGATTTATCTTTATTTTATCGTTTACATACAGCGCACCGATTCCCTTCGGCCCATGTATCTTATGCCCGGAAAAGGATAACAGGTCAATGCCTTCCCGCTTCGGGTAAATCTTATATTTTCCAAAGGCCTGTACCGCATCCACGTGGAAAATAACATCCTTCTTTATTTTTTTCAGTTCAAGGGAAATCTCATCGATGTCCTGTACCGATCCGATCTCATTGTTGACGTACATCACGGATACCATCAGGGTATTCTCATCAATGAGCTCATACAGCTTTTGCTTTATGAGCCTCCCAGCAGAATCAACCGGAAGGAAGCTGACCTGGAAGCCCTGCTCCTCAAGCTGTACCATGGGCTGGTGCACGGAAGGGTGCTCTATCCTTGTCGTCAGGATATGCTTCGCCCTGCGCTTATTAGCCATTGCGGTGCCGATCAGGGCTAAATTATTAGCCTCCGTACCACCGGAGGTATAGATAATTTCCCTGGGCTCGACCTTTAGGGTACTGGCAATGATTGCTGTTGCTTCCTTGATGTATTGCTCCGCCTTAACTCCCATACGGTGCAGGGAGGAGGGATTGCCATAATCCTCCCTCAGGGTCTGCAGCATCTTGTCGCATACCCCCTGGGTCGGCTGGGTCGTGGCCGAGTTATCTAAATACACTTCCATTCATATGTCCATGCCCCCTACCGCACAAATCGCCATAAAAGTGCTGGCATGGACCCGGGCCTCCCTTCGTTTATTAAATGTATTTCTTTCAAACCTTATGTCCATGCCCATCATTACGGGCATTGCCTTCTACCGCACAAATCGCCATAAAAGTACTGGCATGGACCCGGTTCCCACTTCGTTTATTAACTTTAGTTCTTCCGACCTTAGCATTACAAATACACATACTAAAGCAGATTATACCTCATATCATGATTTTTGGCAAAGTATAATAATTCTTTTTTTATAAATTTATAGCTTCGCCAAGAATCCTTCCCTTTAAAGTATGTGACATTTCCTTTATTGATAATCGTAAAAAGGTCTATATTTCTCAAGAATTTTTAATATCCAAAACGGATTAACGCTTACCTCCTTGTCACCGGAATTTAAATAAATCCCCACATGGAGATGGACGTCAAACTGGCCCACGGTACCTTCCTTCCCATAGCCGCTGTCCCCCATAAACCCAAGCAGCTGTCCGGCAATGACACCGTCACCCTGCTTCATATCGGGTGCATAGGAGTAGAGATGCGCATAGTAATAATAAGCCCCTGATTCAGAGCGGATTCCGACCCGGTAACCTCCCTGCTCCAGCCAGCCCATCTTTTCTACAATCCCATCCGTAATGCTGATAATGGGAAAATAGCCCCGCTGGTTATTCGATGCCATCAGGTCCGTTCCTTCATGGGTCCTCTTTCCGCCATAGCTCCTAGGCTCGTACCAGGTATTATCATAGGAAATTTGCGCTCCCTCCATCCTGGGGACCGGAAAATACTCAAGATCATTTAATACCGTTTTGTAATCCACATATAATTTCTGGAAGCCTTTCTCATGCACCAGCCTCCCTATTCCCCTGAGAAAGGTCTGCTCATCCACCGGTTCCTGCTTCTCCAGATCATAGTCCTTTAACAGCATGCTTACGGTCAAATAACCGTATTCATCCAGCATCGGAACATTTCTAAGCTCCGGATTGCGTTTAAGCAGATGCTCCGTCCTGGTCTTGACCAGGCGGAACGCCTCTTCATCAAACTTCATTTCCCGGAAGGCCTCATAGTTGATCCCCTCCTGTACCACCTTCTGGACCAGGAGGTGCGTATTCAAAAGCTTTAGGGAATAACCGGTTATGATAACCGCAACGGCGCATAGGATAAGCAAACTAAGGAATTGCCTCAGCAATTCCTTCTGGAATTCCCTATGCAAAGTGGCACCGGTATGATTCTGGGATCGGAGCCTGCGGTAATTAGCTGCATTTCTTTTATTCAAATCCTGCCTAAATTGTCCCATAATAAAATACCTCAAGACTTTT